>CAYZUF010000015.1:0-2881 GCA_964481645.1 uncultured Thermotogae bacterium | reverse complement strand
GGGCTCGGGCACCATTCCTCCGGACATCGCCACCTGTGAAGATTGTCTCGCTGACGTCTTCGGGGACTCCAGATACAGAGGGTACTGGGCGACCTCCTGTGTAAACTGTGGACCCCGGTTTTCCGTAATCCGGGAGCTCCCCTACGATCGCGACAAAACTTCCATGGACGACTTTCCCATGTGCGAAGATTGCCAAGCCGAGTACACCGATCCCGGTGATCGGCGCTATCACGCTCAAACAATAGCCTGTCCCCGGTGTGGCCCCGAACTATGGTACGAGTTACCGGGGTCGGGAGAGAGGAACTACGATAAGCCGATAGGAGCGGCTTGCTCCGCGCTACGTCGCGGGGAAATCCTGGCCGTAAAAGGTCTCGGAGGAGCTCACCTTGCCTGCGACGCATCGAACGATGGGGCGGTGAGGACGTTAAGAGAGAGATTGGGTCGGCCCAACCAGCCCTTTGCCCTGATGGCAACCGAAGAGATGGTAGAGGCCAACCTCCGGCTTACGGAGGCGGAGAGGGAACTTCTGACCGGTCCGCGTCGACCCATAGTCCTTCTCCCCGTCGAACGGGAGGACTGGCCTTCGAAGAAGGTAGCCCCCGGCCTCCACAATGCAGGGGTTATGCTCCCCTATACCGGGCTCCACCATCTCATATTTGATCGCCTCGACTTTCCCCTGGTGATGACCAGTGCCAACATCCCCGGGGAGCCCATGCTGATCGACAACGGCGAGATCAGGGATAAATTAGCGGGGATCGTGGACGGCCGGCTGCTCCACGACCGGAGAGTAGTTTCCCGCGTCGACGACTCCGTGGTCAGGTTCTCCGGCGGCGCTCCAAAATTTATCAGGAGATCCCGAGGATGGGTGCCCGAACCGCTTGAGGTGGACCTGGGAGAGGAGTCCATGCTGGCCGTCGGGGCCGAACAGGACAACGTCATCGGCCTGTACGTGGACGGAAAAATCTACCTTTCCCAGTATTTAGGGGATATCGAGGGTCCGGACCACGAGGATTTTCTCGAGGAGGCACTTGACAGGTTGCTGAAGCTGACCAGCTCTTCCCTTCCCGCAACCGTGGCTCACGACCTGCATCCCGAGTTCCTGACTACCCAGAAGGCGAGACAGTGGGGAGAAAGGACGGTCCCCGTGCAGCATCACAAGGCCCACGTCGGGTCACTTCTTGCCGAGCACCAGCTGACGGAGATGGTAGGGATAGTCATGGACGGCCTCGGGCTGGGAGAGGACGGGACCATCTGGGGTGGAGAAGTCCTCGTGGGGAGGAAGACTTCTTTCACCCGGGCCGGTGCCCTCTCCCGGGCTTACATGCCTGGAGGTGACCTGGCCACGGAACACCCGGCCCGCATGGCCGGAGGTATCATCTATCCTCTGTTAGAACGGGGTGAGATCGAGAGTCTCGGTCGGGGGATAGAGAAGATGAATCTGACCTTTCCGGGCGGGAAAGAGGAGCGAAGGGCGACGATTGAGCAGTTGAAAACCAACCTTAACACTCCAGTGACCACGAGCTCTGGCCGGTTTTTGGACGCGGTTGCTGCTCTGCTGGACGTATGCCGGGAAAGGACCTACGAGGGGGAGCCAGCAATGAGACTTGAAAGCCTCGCCGTGGAGGGTGACCCAGTCGAAATAGAGGCCCCCATCAACGAACGGGGAGATATCCCCCGCGTGGACCAGTCGGAGATCTTTCGGCAGTTGATTGAATTGACGGATAGCCATCCCCCGGCAGTAGTAGCTGCAACGGCCCAGAATGTTCTGGCCAGAGGTCTGGCCAGGGTGGCCGTCCAGGTGGCCGAGGGGGAGGATATAGATACCGTTGGCTTTTCCGGAGGAGTTGCTTACAATGACGCCATCTCCCGGGCGGTGGAGTCCCTGGTTGCCCGCAGGGGACTTCGTTTCGTGACCAACCGTGCGGTCCCTGTCGGGGACGGGGGAATCCCGCTCGGGCAACTCTGGATAGCCGGAAGGCCAAACCCCCCTCATAGGGACTGAGCTAATCGAAAATATTTCTCCCGCTTCTTCTTGGATCGAGTTCGGCGGGAAGGTTAGAACTGGAGGATAATATGCAATTCTATTCAGAAGAAGCAACTTCCGCGATCATCTTGCTAATAGGGGTCATGCCATTTGTCCTTTTGGAATTCTCTCTCCTGCCGACTCTGGCCGTCCTATCTACTAGCCTGGTCGCTTTAGCGTACTTAATCCTTTACAGGAAGGACTTTACGGAAGGCCGGAATGATTCTCTGATCGGTCTCCTCCCCGGACACTACCTGGTGCTCTTTGCCTTCACCCTGCTGGGAGGAACCCGGCCCTACATCTTCCCGATCTGGTCGCTCCTGATCCTCTCCACTCTGGGTTACGACCTGAGCAGGAGCCAGGCTTCCGAGAGGAACTACGGAAAGTTGACAACGATGACTCTATATTGCATTATTTGGTGTATAATTGTTTTCCTATTCCAGAGGCTAATTATCAAGGGTCTAGAGCTGGGATACGCCGGCGCGGTGGGAACCAGAGCAGGGCTGGTAGTTGGTGGTGTAATATGGGTTGGAATCGGGTTGTACAGAATTCATAGAACCTACATCGAAAGGAGGTCTTAAATCGCAATGGAAGGTGGCGCTCTCTCACTGATAATACTCTTAGCGGTTTTTGGAGGGATTTTTTACTTTCTCCTGATCCGCCCCCAGAGGAAGAAGCAAAAGCAGCACGAGGATTTGGTCAATAACCTGAAGCAGGGCGACGATATAATAACTGCCGGAGGTATACACGGCTCCGTCACCAAAGTACTCGAGGAAGATCTTTTGATCGAAATCGAAGACGGTACCGTGATGAGAATCCAGCAGGATAGCATAGTGGAAACAAAGTCGGAAGCCGATA
>CAYZUF010000014.1:0-16083 GCA_964481645.1 uncultured Thermotogae bacterium | reverse complement strand
CTGCTTTGGGAGCAGGGGGTCGCTGGTTCAAATCCAGTCTCCCCGACCACCTATTGGTCTCACCGGCACACGGGGCACTAGCTCATACCCTATCATTTTTTCCTCTCCCGATTTCCACTTTGCTCCCGCCATCCTGTGAATGGCATCATTGGTCTCATAGAATTACCTGCAGGGAGCTTAGAACCGTCGCCGGAAATATTATGACCATTCCGAGAAATGAATTATAGGGGTGAGAGCCATGGCACTATCCATAAGATGGCAGAGATTGGTAGAAGATTCTGAGACCTGTAGCAGGTGTAGCTCGACCGAAGATGAACTCGAGGACGCCGTGCAAAAGCTGGAGGAAACTTTGTCAGCGCTGGGTATGGGTTTGGAGCTGGAGAAGGAGGAACTGACAAGGGGAGAATTTGAAAAGAACCCCAGAGAATCGAACCTCATACTGATAAACGGAAAACCGCTGGAGGACT
Organism: uncultured Thermotogae bacterium; assembly: GCA_964481645.1. Classification (GTDB taxonomy): domain Bacteria; phylum Bipolaricaulota; class Bipolaricaulia; order M55B111; family M55B111; genus JAGXLP01. Next base: position 15,616 of record CAYZUF010000014.1, on the reverse strand, counting down.
GGCTGGGCGGAGATGTAGGGCAGAGCGAATGTTGTGACGTTTGCGGAGACGAGGACTGCAGGACCGTAACTATAAATGGCAAGGAGTACGAGGTTATACCATCCGATTTGATTGTTAAAGCGGGGCTTGCGGCCGCCAGTCAAACCGTGAATACCGGCTCAAGTTGTTGTTCGGGTTCCTCCGAGGAAAAGAGCGGGTGCTGTGGCTAATAGTTTTTCCTGACGATTTTCGTACCACTTCCCGCACTGATCTCGACTAAACCCTTCGTCCCTTTCCACGGATCGTTCTCCCGGGTTAGACGGTTTACCGAGATCTCGTGGTCAAGCACCGACGGCCGTGCTTCCTCGTTGTGATATATGATTCTTTGTTCGGTTCTGTTTAAGTCCTAAAGAACGATTGCTGAAATAAATTAACCTCTCCTTGGGATTTAACCTCGCCCTAGAACGACCTCGCCAAGTTATTGTCTTATCCTTTCTTCGAGAGGTAAAGATCTAAGGATCGATTACGCTTCGGTAAAATACTCGTCAACTTTCTCCAGGAGGGAGGGGATATCTAGCTGTTGCGGGCAGACCTCGACGCACTGGCCGCAATCGACGCAGGAAGTTGCCTTCATTTCCTCCGGCAGCCCAGTGTACTGAGCCTGGTTGGCTTCAAAAGCGTCGAATATCTTAGCTTGATTGTAAAACCTGAAGTTGGTCGATATCCCGACGCCGTTCGGGCAGGGCTCACAATAGCCACATCCGGTACAGTTTATGGGTTGAAGTTCCTTGTACTTGTCCCCGGCGTCTTCAATCAGAGCCTCTTCCCGGTCGGTTAACATACCGACTTCCGACTGACTGGCCAGCTGGAGGTTTTCCTTGACCTGCTCCATCTTACTCATCCCGCTCAATACGACCGAGACCTGGGGCTGATTCCATAGCCAGTTCAAAGCCCACTCCACGGGAGAGTATTTTTCGCTGACTTCTCCCAGGGCTGAGCTGATCGACTCCGGAGGGCTAGCAGCAAGCTGACCTCCCCGCAGAGGTTCCATGATAACTACACCCATTCCTTTTTCTGCGGCGTATTCCAATCCCCGTCGACCGGCCTGAAAATTCTTGTCCAGGTAGTTGTACTGGATCTGGCAGAAATCCCACTGGTAGGAATCGACGATTCTCTCGAACGTTTCGTAGTCGTCGTGGAAGGAGAAGCCGAGGTTCCTTATCTTGCCCTCACTTTTCACTCGCTCCAGCCAATCGAATACGTCGAGCTCCTGGAACCTCTCCCATTTTTGGTTGTTTAGCCCGTGCAGGAGGTAGAAATCTATATGATCGGTCCGAAGCTTCTCTAGCTGGTCGCTTAAGAATTGGTCGAAGCCCTTCTCTTCGGCAAAAAGCAGGGTCAACTTGGTGGCTAGCCCCACCTTTTCCCTGTAACCATCCCCTAGCGCCCTTCCAACTACGGGCTCGCTCTCCCCGCCGTGGTAAGGTCTGGCCGTATCGACGTAATTTACTCCATTGTCTATTGCGTTCCTGATCATGCTGATGGCTTCGTCCTCGTCTATATTTGCGCTGTCGTCCCCCCGGGTGGGTAGCCTCATACAGCCGAAACCGAGGGCCGAGGGTGAGAAGTCAATATTTCCAAACTCTCTGTATTGCACGAAACAGCACCTCCTGTAATCTCTGATTGCTAAGAACAAAAAGATAACTACCGTTATTCTTAAACCTTCAAAGGTTATGTACTTGGTAATCTACTTTCAAATCCTTTGTCCGATCCCCAATTGTAATGGTTTTACCGATTGGGATCTACGAACAGAAGCCCCTTCCAAGCGGCTAGGAACAAACTTTTCGTCCAGGCTATAGGGGATTTTCGTGTGGTGGAAGGACGTGTGCCTGATAAAGAAGCTCTCAGGCGGGCGGACCGGGCTTTGGCTGGTTGCGGGGTAGTCCTGGACTTACCCCGGGGCGCGTTTTTGGGGAAAATCTCCGACTGGGAAGAATGGCTCCCCAACTAAACGAGATCAGGCGAGACTAACAGGAGTTACCCGCTAGTTTGGGTTTTGTCTAGATGGTTCCTGCCTTTATCACCCCCACCGCGATCCTGGAAGAAGCTACGCTTTCCCGGAGGCTCTGAAGCCGGGACTCTAATTTACGATAAACTTGCCTCCAGTGTTATGTCCGTTCCGGCCAGGGCTCTGGACACCGGGCAGTTTTCCTTGGCTGTGAGGGCGTGTTCCCGGAACTCGTCCGGACCGATGCCGGGTACCGAGGCTTCCGTGGACAGTTTTATTCCGGTTATCGCAAACTCCCCGCCGACTTGGTCCAGGCTTACTTCCGCTTCGGTTGCGATCTCCTCCGCCTCGTACCCTTCTGCTGCAAGGATGTTGGATAAGGCCATGGAGAAACAACCGGCGTGGGCGGCCCCGAGCAGTTCTTCCGGGTTGGTCCCCTCACCATCTTCGAACCTGGACCGGAACGAATATTTGCTCTCGAAGAGACCGCTGCCCAGTTTGAGCGACCCGTTCCCGTCCTTCAGCTTGCCACGCCATACCGCTTCTGCTTTTCGCGTTGTCATATATTTTACCTCCCGGTAATTGTATTTGAGTCACGTTCGTCTTCCGTTATTCAGGGCTGTTCCCGCTGGCCATGGGGTTCCCCGCCTCCAACCAGTCCTTTTTCCCTTCCTCGTAGTCGTAGACGTTTTGGAAACCGAGCTGATCCAGTTTTTTCGCGGCTTCCGGGCTGGCCTGGCAGCTGGAGTCGGCACAATAGACCACTATTTCCTGTTCGGCGTCGAACCTCTTCCTTGCTTCCTTTCCGATGTCCGATATTGGGATGTTGATCGCACCTTTTATGTGGACTTCCCGGTAATCTTCGGGAGCCAGAACTTCTATCAGCTCCATCTCTTCTCCGTCGGCCAGTTTGTCTTCCAATTCTTCCCGGTTTATCGTATCGTACATTGAGACCACCCGTGTATTGACCAATAACAGCTAAGAAAAATTAACTTGTTTAATGCCTGCCACCTTTCATTTAGCAGTGTAGCCGCCGTCCACGACCAGGTTGTGTCCGGTTACGTAATCGGATTCGTCGCTGGCCAGGAAGAGTACCGCGTCGGCGATATCCTCCGGTTTCCCGTCTCTCCTCAGTGGAATCTGGTCGACCATGGTTCCGGCAACCTCTTCGTCCTGGGTTGTCATGGCAGTTTCGATTACGCCGGGGTTGACCGCATTGACCCGGATGCCGTCCGGGCCCAGTTCCAGGGCCAGCTCCCGGGTGAGGTTGGTAATTCCCCCTTTGGAAGCACAGTAAGTTGAAGCCTGGTTGAAGCCGTATTGGCCGGCAATGGAGGATATATTGATTATCGAGCCTTTTGTATCCAGCTCCTTCATTTTCTCCGCGGCCAGCTTGCTGCCAAAGAAGGTCCCTTTGAGGTTGATCTCCATCGTCCGGTCGTAGTCGGCTTCGTCCAGTTCTTCCACCGGGCTCAGTCCGGGGAAGATTCCCGCGTTGTTTACCATGACGTCCAGAGAGCCGAAACGTTCCGCGGCCTCGTCTATCGCCTTTCTGATTTCTTCTACCCTGGAGACGTCCGTTTCGATGAACGAGCTCGTCCCGCCTCTTTCTTCTATTAGCTGGTGGGTTGGTTTTCCTCCCTCTCTGGGGTCTTCTCGAATATCGGCCACGACCACCGTTGCGCCCTCTCCGGCCAGCCTCAGTGCTATTGCCCTTCCTATCCCCGAAGACGCGCCGGTGACCAGCGCCGCTTTTGAATCAAGTCTAGGCATAGAAAACACCTCCTCAAGAGGTTAAGCTTCTTCTTCGATGAGGTCCCCGACGGTTTTCTCAGCGAGCAGACTTGTCAGCTGCTTCCTTATCGGTACCCAGTCGTCGTGAAGGGGGCAGGTACCTCCCTGGCCACATTTCTTGGTATCAAAGAGGCACCGATCGAATACGTCATCTCCGTCTATCGATTTCACGACTTCCAGCAGGGAAATTTCGTCCCCTGGCCGAGCCGGGCGAAAGCCCCCACCTCGACCCCTCTGCGACTGTAGAAGGTCTCTCTTTGCTAGCTCCTGGAATATCTTTCCGAGAAAATCGGCGGGGATATCCGTTCTTTTGGCGATAAAATCTACTGTTTTGTAATCATCGTCCGCGGTTTCCGTCAGGTATACAAGTGCCTTAATTCCGTACTTGGCGGTACGTGAATATAGCATCTTACTCACCATTAAAGATAAAGAGATATTCTTATCTTATTTAAAAGGTAACCCCTCCATCCAGTGCTGTCAAGGGTCATACTTGGCGTGGAAACAGCGGACCCCACGAATGAAAATCTGGCGGGCAAATGGTTTGCTCTACTCCGGACTGGGGTGGATACAGCGGTTTTACCATGTCTAAGTGCACTTTTTTTCGGTGGAAGTGGAAGCTAAGTCGGTGCTCGGGCTTCCCGAGGATATAAGGTTAACTTGTCTGCTTCCCCTGAGAATAGCTTTGAACTTTCCTCCGAATTTGTTAAAATACAGGATACGAGTAAGTAAGGTTGATCTCTAAGCGAGATTGGCCGTAATTTCTTTTCTAATTCCAAGGAGGTTTTATATGGATTATTTGTCTAAACGTTCGGTGTGTAGTCTCGTGACCTTGTTTTTGGTTCTCGGTTTTCTGGCCTTACCGCTCTTTACCACGGCAGTTTCTGCTCAGGAAGACTACGAGTTTGCAATTGTTCCTAAGGCCGTCAATAATCCTTTCTTCAATGCTGCTCGCCTGGGGGCCCTAAAGGCCGGTGATGAGTTGGGGGTAAAGGTCAACTATACTGGACCCAGCCAGACGAAAGTAAAGGATCAGATAGACGTCGTGGAGTCTCTAATTGCGAAAGGCGTGGATGGAATTGCATTGTCGGCTGTTGACGCCGACGCGCTGGCTCCTGTGGTCAATCGGGCAATGGAGCAGGGAATACCTGTTCTTACCTGGGACTCCGACGTGGCAGAAGATGGAAACCGGCTAGCTTTTGTGGGCACGGACAACTATCAGGGCGGAGTAAAAGCAGGTATTGCCTTCGTCCATAGCGTGGAGTCCGGTAAGTACGCCGTGATTACGGGTACGCTCGGGGCAAATAACCTGAACCAGCGCATAGCCGGATTCAAGAGCGTTCTAAACACAATGCCGGAAGGAACTTACACGGAGATAAAGGGTTCACCTTTCCCCAGTGAGGACGATACGCAAAAAGCCAACAATTACCTGGAAGACATCCTCACCTCCCATCCCGACATAGCGGGAATATTTATGTCCGGGGGATGGGCCCTCTTTGGTAAGTCTGCCTACGAACAGGCCCTGGGTAGTCATATGGAGGACGTAAAGTCAGGAGAGTTGCCCATAATTAGCTTTGACGTACTTCCCGCCCAGCTGGAGCTTATGGAAGAAGGTAAGGTCAGTGCGCTCGTTGCCCAGAGACCATACGACATGGGCTATAAAACCATTCAGCTCCTCTACCAGAAGGTCGTTGAGGGTAAGGAGTTAAAGAAAGATTACTACCCGACCGCTCTTCCGGTGGCATTCCAGTCCAACGTAGAGGAATTTATGGAACACTCAGAAAGGGTCTATCAACTCCCTGACTGATTATTTGCACTCTTTTCGTAGTCAAGCGGCAAGGGCAATTGCTGTCCTTGCCGCTATTCTTTAAGGGAGGTCAGCCGTGCCTTCGAAAGAAAAAACATCATCTGGACCACCGATAGTTCGGATGGAAGGAATTACCAAAGTTTTCGGGGGATTAACTGCCGTTGATGACGTGGATCTTGTCCTAAACGAAGGCGAGATCCTGGGGCTGGTGGGAGACAACGCCGCCGGGAAATCGACCCTGATGAAGATCCTGATCGGCGCTTACACTGCGACGGAAGGGCAGATCTACTATCGCGGAGATCCCGTGGAGATCGAAAATCCTCACGACGCCCACGAGCTAGGTATTGAGATAATTTACCAGAACCTGGCCCTCTGTGACAACTTGGGCGTCCCCGAGAACGTCCTGCTGGGTAGGTGGCCGCGGAAGTGGGGTATTTTCGTGGATAAGGCCGCCATGAAGAACCGGACCCATGACGTACTGACCCGGATGGGGATCGATATCGAGTCCCTGGACCAGGAAGTAGCCACCCTCTCTGGAGGAAAGCGTCAGACGGTGGCCGTGGCTCGGGCCATCTCTTTCGACCCCGACGTTCTGATTATGGATGAACCCACCGCTAACCTCTCGCCGGAGGCCTCGGATCACGTCCTCGATTTGGCCAAACGGCTCCGGGATAAGGGGGTCTCGATAATAATTATCACCCACCGCTTGTCGGAGATATTCGGGGTCACGGATAGGATTAGCGTGCTCCGAAGGGGAGAATTAGTGGGGACGGTGGTAACTTCCGAGGTCACGGAAGACGACGTTTTGGAGTTAATTATAAGCGGAAAGCGCCGCAGCAAGACTACGTAAATCAAATGGAAAGGTGATTGTAAGTTGACTGACTCAGCAGTTGATAATGGGAATTCAGGGGATCGGTCGGAGGGCGGGGGGCTGAACCAGTCCTACCGGTTTACCTTCTTTCAGTTCATAGGCTCTTACGAGTTCGGCATCACGTTGGCTTTTGGCCTCCTGTTTACCTTGATTGGAGTGCTTGCCCCCAGATTCTGGCGCATCAACAACCTGCTTAGAGTGGCCCGGAGCTTCTCGTTTATAGCCGCAACCGGTGTTGGGGAGGCGCTTGTAATCATTACCGGGGGAATCGACCTCTCGGTGGGCTCTTTGATGGGATTTTCCGGGATCTTGACCGGATGGTTGCTACATAGCGGGATGTCGATTTGGTTGGCCATACCGATTGGGTTGCTTGCAGGAACCGCGGCGGGTTTGCTTAGCGGTATCCTGGTCACCAAAGCCGAGATGCCTCCGTTGATTCCCACTCTGGGTATGTTGTCCATAGCCTACGGTGCCGGTTTGTTCATCACTCAGGGTATGCCCATAACTTCGTTTGGCCCTCAGGAGGATCTTTTCGTTTCCCTCGGTTCCGGCTTTATTGCCGGCATCCCAAATCCCGTAATATACATGGTCCTGATGGTGCTGCTGGGATGGATATTCCTCAGAAAGACCCCGCTGGGCCACGCCCTTTACGCCATCGGTGGAAACGAGGAGGCCTGTGCTCTGACCGGAATCAACGTTGACCGGATTAAAATGTTTGCCTACGCGGCCAGCGGCTTTATTGCTTCTCTGTCGGGAATTCTGTTGACTTCCCGCCTTTCGCTCGGGGACGCCAGCAATGGTCGAGGTTCTGAACTGGACGTTATCGCGGCCGTAGTCATCGGGGGCGTAAGCCTGGCCGGTGGACGGGGCTCGGTTGCCGGCGTTTTGGTGGGGGCGGCTATAATGGGGGTAATCAGAAATGCCATGGTCCTGCTGGGAATTTCCTCCTTTTTACAGGGAGTGGTTATTGGGTTTATCATCATTTTTGCGGTACTATTGGATAGAATTCGACAATGGTTGACCTCCTCTGAGTAAAGGTGTTTTGAGAGAAGTCCGTCAAACTCTTGGTCCTACCCGGAAGGGTGACAGAAACTGCTGGTTCGTCCCACTCGGGCTTGGAGGAATACCGCTCCCCGGAACTCGAGTTTCGGGACCTTCGCCACCCTACTTCCGGTTTATCTTGAAACAATTTAACTTCCCCCTTTTTGGTATCTCTCCCGGACTGGTGAATTGCTCCGTTCCCATACATTGCTTTTTCCAGGTAATTCGGAGGGTTGAAACCATCATTCCGGCGCCTATAATTCATTGTCGTCATAGATCCCAGCAAAAACACTGGAGGTAAACGATGTCTCCACAAGCTGAAGGAGAAGACGAAAGCAAATCGAATTCTTCGCCGGACCAGAAAAACGAAGAAGATGATAAACCCCCGGATTCGGACTTACCTTCAATTCAGAACCAACCGGCAGGACTGACCGTCGAGGGCGACTGGGACCAGATTACTAATTTCTGCAAGCAGTTCAACTACACCCTGAAAAAGGAATCCCCAAAAGAACATTTCCCCACAGAGGGCCTGGAAAGGTGGAAGGATTGGCATCCAAGCCGTGAGGAAGACCAGGAGAAAGTAAAAGAGAAAAGTGCCTCACATGCGGCCTACCGCCCCCAGAATTCTCCCCGGAAGGACCTCGAGAAGTCGGCTTCTCACTTTAACCGTTCCCGTGAGAAGATCAATCAGGGCAAAAACAAGAAGGCGATCGAGGAACTAATAGCAGGGTTGAGGAGAGGCGGTAAAGGGGCTCTGGCTCGGATTGGCCAGATGATGGGCAAGCTTGAATACCTCATTTATCGTTATGTTATCACCAGAACCAACTCCTCCTATTTTGACGGCAAGCTGGTATCGGCTAACCTGAAAGAGGGGGGAAGCTTTATCGATGAAGAGGACTACAGGATTCAGATAAAAATACACGACGATCTATTGCGAGAAAAAGTCTGGGAAAAGCTCCACCAATGAGATAACTCCCGGTCTCCCGATATAATGATCCTTATCCCCGTGGCCTTTTTCTCTGCTCTTTTTATGGCCTGGACCGTGGGGGCAACCTGCGGATCGACCTCGTTTGGACCCGTTGTTTCTTCCCGAGCGATGGGGATTTTACGCAGTAGTCTCCTGGCCGGGGTCATTGCTTTTCTCGGCGCTTTTCTGCAGGGAGGGAAAGTAACCAATAGCTTAAGTAGCGGCTTTGTCACCGGGGCCGAGCTGGGTCCAATGCAGGCAGTTCTCATCCTCCTGGTTTCGGCTACGATGATAGCGGTGGGGGTTTGGCGTCACTACCCAATTCCTACCGCCTTTACCCTGGTAGGGGCCACCATCGGGGCCGGATTGGGCATGGGGGGCTCCCTCGAAGTTCGTCAGGTCGCTATAGTCTTTTCTTACTGGTTGGCGTTGCCTTTCGTTGCCGGGGCCATAGGCTACGGTTTATCCAAACTCCTCAGAACCGTAATATCCCCCGGTGCTAGCTCCAGAAAAGTGCTCTTTCCTCTATTGATCGTATTTGGAAGTTACACTTCCTTTACGGCCGGGGCCAATTCCGTTGGGCTGGCTGTCGGTCCCCTCGTTAACGTGATAGAACTACCTCTTAGATGGTTGCTTGCCCTCGGTGGCCTGGGCATTCTCGCGGGAGCCTGGACGGCATCGCCGAAGATAGTTTACGCTGTAGCCAGGGATTATGCGGATATCGGGTTACGTAGGTCGATCGCCGCATTAGTTGGCACCAGCTTGCTGGCTCAGGGAGCCTCATTGATCGGGGTTCCCATTTCCTTCAACGCGGCCATTCTTGGGGGAATTATCGGTAGCGGGATGGCGACTGATGAGGGACAAATAGGAGTGGAAAAAATCCGCGGGACGGCACTAAGCTGGCTCCTCTCTTTTTCGGTTTCTTTCGGCCTCGTCTTCTCCCTGCAGTATTTTTTGTTCTAACGAATGTCGTTTCTTCGGTGCTTCGACTTCATGGCCGATTTCTATTACCTCCGCGGAGGGATACGGAAAGTAACTACAAGTTGTCCGAGACCTGCTTTCGGGTCGTAGCGGGCGGTGAGGATTACGTGAAAACGGGCTTCCTCCTCCCTAAAACTAGAAATAGAATTGTAAAAGCAGAAGGAGTATTCTCGAGTAGCAAATACGCAATAATTGTTGCACTGGTTGAGAAGCTTCTGTAACACTAAATAAGTTTAGGAGGGAGAGACAATTAAAATCACCAATCAGTCATGGGATTATGCGATTAGAGGATTTCTGGACGGAATTATTGCCACGCTGGGAGTAGTTATTGGAGCCAGGACTGCAGCCCCGACGGTAATAATTGCAGCAGGGGTTTCCGGAGGGGTGGCCAACAGTCTATCCAACCTTTTGGCCGCTTTTTCCGCTCAGAAGGCGACTATGCTCCAGAATCTGAACGAGATCGAGGACGCCATGGTGGCTAAGGAGCTGACGGACACAGAGCCTTATCACAGAAAGAACCGAGAGGTCCAGGTAGCCGGTATTATGGACGGTGGAGCTACCGTGCTCGGAGCTTTGGTGCCGGTGGTTCCCTATCTTTTCCTCCCGCCCACCCTGGCTATGTACGTGGCCATAGGAGTAACATCTCTGTTCAGCTTCTGGGTCGGGGTGTTGATGGGTAAGTTGTCAAAGCAGAACGTATTGTACCTGGGATTCAAACTGGCCATGCTGGCGATAGTGGTGGCAGCTGCTTCCACCCTGCTCCAGAGCTTTCTAAATTCTGCGCTGACCTCCGGAGCCTAAAGGTCCAGGAGTGCCACCGGACTCCCCGGCGATTTCTGAGGATCCGGGTTTTCCGGAACGAAACCGTTGTTTCATCCAGAAAAGGGAAGGAGATATGGAGGTGTCCGAATACTGCCCGATAAAATTCTTTGGCTGCCCTTACCGGGACGATTAATTTTAAGACATTCAGGGATCTTCTGTTTGCTGGAGGGGCTTGTCGGTCCTCCGGTGGGCCCAATACTCCTTATGGGTCAGGTGCCCTCCCGGAATCACTGAAAACTTGAACCCGGAAGGGTTCGTCCATAAACTACTAAAGGTGTTGCCTGTGTGAAACCAGGGCTCGGAGATAAAATAGTCCCGTTCTAAAGGGATACGAGATGCCCAGGTCAATGGAGCTGCCTGTTTTTTCTTCGGGCATACTTGATGGGGAGCCGCCACTGGTTTTTGAGGGAAAGCGACCCGGTTTGTACGAGCCTGGCTGATACCCAAAGGAGAATTTCGAAAGTCGGGCTCTTAAACAATCCTCTCGTTTAAGGAGGCTGGTCTTTAATTGCTTGCCGCGAAGTATAACGGTTCTGGGCTGGAATTACAGGAAAAACCAAAACCAACGATTGACCCTACCCAAGCTTTGGTCAGGGTTGAAGCTGCAGCCATTTGTGGGACGGATCTGCGCATTATCGAGCACGGCCACTCCAACCTTCCCGAAGGTAAGCATCCGGTTCTGGGACATGAATTCGTAGGGGAAGTAGTAGAGGTGGGAGATGAGGTTGATTCGTCCCTTGAAGGTCAACGGGTGGTGGTGGCCCCTGTCATAGGCTGCGGGAAATGTGAACAGTGTCTGGCCGGTAATAACCACAAATGCCCGGATTATCGGGCCATTGGAATAGCAATGGACGGAGGCTTCGCCGAGTACTTTAGGGTCCCTTCGGAGGCGATCGAAAGGGGAAATCTGGCAACCATTCCCGAAAACCTCTCCTACAAAGAAGCGGTGGTCACCGAGCCGCTTGCCACCAGTTATCAAGCCTTAAAGGTCTGCGATTTAAGGATGAATGATGTGGTATTGGTAATTGGTGCCGGCCCGATGGGATTATTTCACACCATGCTGGCTCGCCTGGGCGGGGCGAGCAAGGTAATCGTAAGTGAGATCGTAGAATCCAGGCGTAAACTGGCTTCCGAACTTGGAGCTGACCTGACCTTCGACCCCACGGAGGGGGCGTTGCCGGAATACGTAAAAGAGATTACCGGCGGCCACGGGGCGGACATCGGGGTGGTGGCCGTTCCGTCCGCCAGGGCTCAAGTCCAAGCGATAAAATCTGCCGCCATAGAGGGAAGGGTACACTTTTTTGGAACCCTGCCCGAAGAGGAATCAATCAAGGAGTTCCCCTCCAACCTGCTCCATTATCGGCAAGTTTACGTGACTGGAAGCAGCGGCACTTCGAACAGCAATCTAAGAGAGACCCTGAAGATCATGGCTTCCGGCCGCTTGCCCGTTGGCGAAGTAATTACCGACGAATATCCGCTCGAACAAATTGATGAAGCGATTGATCGGGCAGGGGAAAAGTCGAGCTTAAAGGTGACTGTCTGGCCGCGCCGGCGAGCGGGTTAGCAGGTAAGACCATTTGCCTGTTTAATGTTATCGGGAGAATTCACGACGATAGAATTTTTGAATGGAGGTTGGTCGAACAGTGTCCTCTACATATTTGATCGGTGCCGACCTTGGCACTGCCGGAGAGAAAGCTGGAATTTTTGATACCGATGGCAATTTGTTGGCTCAATCGTACCGGGAATCCAACCTCATCAGGCCGGGCCCGGGGAGGGTGGAACAGGACCTGGACCAAATTTACTCCTCGGCGGTCCAATGTATTGCGGACTGCGTTGAAAAGGCAGAGATAGATCCTCCCGACGTAGCTGGGCTAGCCTTCAGTAGTCAAATGTCCGGAATCGGGGCTATCGACGAGAACTGGGAGCCGGCCATGAATTACGATAGCTGGCTGGATACCCGGTGCGAACCTTACATCTTTGAGATGGATGAGGTCTGTGGAGAGGAAATAACCAGAAAGTCGGGCGGCCCTCCTACCTACGCCCACGGCCCCAAGATCCTGTGGTGGAAGAACGAAGCCCCGGATGTTTACGAAGACATCTACAAGTTCGTCGTCCCTTACGTCTACGTGGCTGGGAAGATGGCCGGGTTGTCAGGGGAAGAGGCGTATATCGACCCCACGACGCTGCACTTTTCCAGCTTTAGCGACACCGATAACGAGGAGTGGTCCCGGGAGCTCCTGTCTGAATTCGACGTGGAACCTAGCAAGCTTCCCCGAATAGTTGACTCGACGTCGATCGTTGGGAAAATGACCAAGGAGGCGGCCGACCAGACCGGTTTGATGGAAGGTATCCCCATTGCAGCCGGTGCCGGGGATCAGGCGGCAGGCCCTCTGGGAGCGGGTATAGTGGAGCCGGGAACTGCTTTTGACGTTTCCGGTACGGCTTCCGTCTTTTCGACCTGTGTGGACGAGTTCAAGCCGGACACCTCCAACAAGGTGGTACTTGCTGCTCCCAGCGTAATCTCCGGGCGTTACTACGCTTTCGCGTTTATAAACGGTGGGGGGATGAACCTCCGGTGGTTTAGAGACGAATTTGCCAGGAAGGAAAAGCAGTCGGGAGAGGATGCATACGCTTTGCTTGACCGGAAAGCGGAGGATCGGGCGCCCGGTTCGAGCAAGCTGTTCTTTCTACCCCACGTGCAGGGGAGGGTCTGTCCTCCAGATCCGACTCTTCGAGGTCTGTGGCTTGGATTCACCTGGGGACACGACCGGATCGACTTCTACCGCTCCATCCTTGAATCCATTGCCTATGAATACGCGTATTACCTAAGGATCGAGCGCGATTTACATCCCGACCTTGATTTCTCTGAGGTATATACGATCGGGGGAGGGAGCGCAAGTGACTTCTGGAACCAGTTAAAATCCGACATCCTCGGTATTCCTTATGTGAAGATAAATATGGAGGAAGTGGGAATAATGGGAGACGCGTTAGTTGCCGGAGCAGGAGTGGGAATTTACGACGATCTGGTGGAAACCTCGAAATCCTTCGTGGAGGAAGTTGATAGATTTGAGCCCCGGCAAAGCTATCACGATTTCTATCGGCCGTACGTAGATATGTATGCTTCGTTGTTGAGCGACTACCAGGACGTCTTCTCTTCCTTGGCCGATTTGCCTTCCGCCGAGGAGTCCCGGCTGGGAGATGAAGACGAGGACTAATGTGGGGAGTTTTTCGGTAGGTTTCGACCCCGATAGATAAGCTAAGTTGGCCGGCTGCAACTTTCCGCGATGCGAGATTAGAGGGGCGCTAGAGTGCCCCTCTTTTCCAATATCGGTCGTAGTTCCCTCATGAAAGTGGGTAGGTAACCCAAGCGGTCTTACATGTAATAGCCCCCATTTACGTTTATCGTCTGCCCGGTTATATACGAGGCTCTGTCTGACGCCAAAAAGAGCACGGTATTCGATACGTCTTCAGCTGACCCGAGCCTCCTGACGGGGATGCCCTGTCTGGCTTTTTCCTTTTTCTCTTCGGTCCAGTAACTCATCAGATCCGTCATTATGGCGTGAGGAGCCACGGAATTTACTGTAATCCCGGAGGGTCCTAGCTCCCTACCCAGTGATTTCGTTAAAGTGACTATTGCCCCTTTAGAAGCGCCGTAACAGGGGAGAGTGGTATTATCTCCTCTTACCCCGGTAATCGAGGAAATATTTACAATTCTACCGTAGTTGTTTTCCTTCATTCTCGGTACTACGGTTCTGGTCAGGTAAAATATACTATATAGATTCACGGAGAAGGTCTGTTGAAGTCTTTCATCGTTCACGTCCTCGATGGTCCCCTTATTAAGGACCCCCGCGTTATTTACCAGGACGTCGATTTTCCCGTATTTCTCGTGAACTTTCTCAACCATCTCCTCGACCTGCTCGGAGCTGGAGACATCTACCTGGAAAGAATCGCTTTTGACCCCTTTTGCCTTGACCTCCTCGCTGACCTCGTTGGCCTCTTCCCCCTTGATGTCGCAGACTACCACGTCCGCGGACCTTTCGGACAGGTCTAAAGCAACTTGCCTTCCTATTCCTTGCGCAGCGCCCGTGACCAGGGCAACTTTATCTTTATAATCCTTAGACATTCTTAATCACTCCTTTGTATGTAATATTATTACGGAACAGTAGTCCTCCCGCAATTGAACAAAGTTATATCATGGCATTTACTCGAGGTCAAGGGGTTGACATTTTGAGAAGATATTTATATATTAAGGGGTGGACCGATAATAATTGTAAATCCCCTTGAGGTCTGTTTATTCGAGGGAGAGTGGACTCGAATCGGCCATGATTTGAGACGAAGCTCGGGGGTGGTCTGAGAACAAGCGACCCGATTTTCCGAGAGGAGAGTTTGACGAAGAGAGCGATTCCTTAAACCCCTATGGGGTTCAAAAGGTCCATTTGACCATAATAGAAAAATTCATCAACAGGAGTTGAGAAAAAAGTGAAATTACAAGATGAAGTTGCGGTAGTTACTGGTGCTGCGAAAGGGATAGGTTTCGGGATTGCCTCTAAATTTGCAGCGGAAGGGGCTAAAGTTGTGGTTATAGATATTCAAGAGGAGGCTGCCCGGGAATCGGTGGAGAAGATCGAAGACCAGGGCGGAGAAGCTCGCGCTTTTCAAGGAGACGTTACCTTGAAGGAGAGAATGGAGGAGATATTTTCTCAAGTGGAGGCGGACCTTGGATCCATAGATATACTCGTGAATAATGCGGGGGTCTACGTGGCCAAGGATAATTTCTGGGAAGAGCCGCTGGAGTTTTACGAGCGCACCTTCAAGATAAACGTTCTGGGTACGGTAGTCCCTTCCCAGACGGTGGTACCCCGGATGATAGAGAGGAAAGAGGGTAAGATTATCAATATCTCTTCGAAGGCGGCGGTGGTCGGAGAACCAGGCCATGCCGCGTACAGCGCCTCTAAGGGGGCTGTCCTATCGTTGACCCGAGCCATGGCAATGGAACTTTCCGAATACCAGGTCAACGTAAACGCAATTTGCCCGGGGCCCACCCAGACGGATATCCTCGACGAGGCGCTGACCCAAGATCAGTTCCAGGAGATACAAAAAGACATTCCCCTGGGAAGGTTCGGAAAGCCGGAAGACATAGCCGGCGCGGCCCTTTATCTGGCCAGCGAGGACTCCGACTGGTGTACGGGCCAGGGAGTTCAGGTTGACGGGGGGCTGTCCATTCTTATGTGAACTTTCTTTCTTTCCCGGACCTGCTGCGGCACTTCTTCCTAAGGTTCTCGACCCCCTGCAGCTTCCTTGAGAGAGGATTATGCCGGCCGAGCGGGCGGTTAGGTTTAGCGGAAAGTA
>CAYZUF010000013.1:0-16398 GCA_964481645.1 uncultured Thermotogae bacterium | reverse complement strand
TTATCTTTCCCCGACCTCTTCATCCAAATTCAGTCTCGAGTGCTTCTCAAAGAGAGGGCCGATCTTTTGAAGCACTTTCTCGAAGAACCTTTGCCCCTCCCGGTACCGTCGGTAATAGCGTTCCCGGGGGGTAAACGCCTCCCCTCCCTCTACCATCTTCCGTGAGGCCTCCTCCAGGTCGGAGTAAGTGCCGGAGACCCGATAAGCGAGCATAGCTCCTCCGATCAGGGTGGCGTCTTCCGTCAGGGATTTTTGAACCGGAACTTCCAGAACGTCGGCTATTATCTGAGACCATAGTGGACCCTTGCTCCCCGATCCACCAATTATAATCTTGTTTACGTCCATATCTCTCTCCTCCATGGTCTTCAGGATGAGGCCCAGCCCGTAAGCAACCCCCTCCATAACCGCCCGGGTTAGGTGTTCCCGTTTATGGCGTTCCTTCAAACCGAAAAATACGCCGCTGGAAAAATTCCCCATTCGGGGATCGCGTTCGCCGGTCAGGAAGGGCAAGAATAGCAGACCCTGGCTTCCCGGTTCCACCTCGCCAGCGGCCCGGACCAGCTCGTTATAGGATCGATCGGGGGCGAAATTATCCCGGAACCATTTAAGGGCAACCCCCGCGTTATTTAAGGAGCCACCGATCGCCCAGCGACCAGGCAAGAGACTATAAGTTTGCAACCGACGCTCTTCTAACCTGTCCAGGACCGGGCGAGGGGAACACTTCCTCAACATGGCGGTAGTCCCCAGGTTACAGATGGCGTCGACTCCGCCGGATCCTCCCATTCCGAGAATCATCGCTCCCCCGTCGTACAGGCCGGAGAGCAAAGCAGTACCTTCACTTACCCCCAGCAGTTCCGCCGACTCGCCGACGAGGGGGCCGATCCTCTCGTTCCCCTGTCGAATCCCGGGTAAAGAACTGCGGTCCAGTTCCAGCCACCCCAGGATTTCGTCGTCCCAGTCACCATCCCCGACGTTATAAAGCTGGGTCGCCGACGCCGTGCTGGACTCAGTGACGAATTCTCCCGTCAGTTTTTCGAGCAAGAAACTCTTTAGGTCGGCAAAATACCGGGAACGGCGATGGATCTCCGGCTTCTGCTCTTCGAGCCAAAGAATCTTGGCAAAGGAATAGATAAACAGAGGTGGGCATCCGGTCCTCCGGTAAAGTTCCTCCAGGGAGAACCGCCGTTTTAGGATTCCCATAACGGACTTGGGCCTCTCGTCCAGGAGGGTAACCATTCCCGTGAGGGGCTCTTTCTCCTTGTCCAGGGGCAAGAAGCCAAAGAGATACCCGGTTAAAACGAGGTAGTCGATCTCGGATCGAAAACCCTCGTTGGTTTGTCGAGCGATATCGCAAAATACTTTAAACAGTTTTTCCGGATCGTGCTCCGCCGCTCCGGGTTCGGGCCGTTCCAGGTTTACACTTCTCGAAGCCCGGGCGACCACCTTCCCTTTTCTGTCCACAATCCCGGACTTTACAT
Source organism: uncultured Thermotogae bacterium (assembly GCA_964481645.1). GTDB lineage: Bacteria > Bipolaricaulota > Bipolaricaulia > M55B111 > M55B111 > JAGXLP01. The sequence continues at coordinate 14,920 of CAYZUF010000013.1, read as the reverse complement.
TGGTAGTTCCTACGTCAATTACCTGGACTAGACCCATCCTCTAACCCCGCTCGATTAGTATCTCGAAAGACGTCAGGATTGACCAACTCTTCCGGTTTTTGCCCCGAAAGCACCGCCTCGATATCCTCCACCATCTTCCGGTCCATTTTACGGAGTGAATATTTGCTATATCCGCCGATATGGGGGACGACCACCACTTCTTCCCGATCCAGCAAAGGGTTATCCGGTTCAATCGGCTCCGACCGGGTGACATCCAGCCCGGCTGCCCCCACCTGGCCGGAATCCAGTGCAGTCGCCAGGGCGCTTTCGTCGATAAGTTCTCCTCGGGCCGTATTTACGATCACCACGTCCTCCTTCATGGCTTCGAATTCTTCCTCGCCGAGCATCCGGCGGTTATTCTGATTCAAGGAAGCATTCAAACTGATTATATCGGCTCTCCGAAGGGTTTCGTCAAGCTCGACCGGCTCCACTCCATTTTTGCTAATCACGGCATCGGCCACATTGGGGTCATAAGCCAGCACTTCCGCCTTAAAGCCCTCCCGGATGATTTCGGCCACCCTGCTTCCGATATTCCCGTAACCAATTACCCCTACCTCCGCCCGGGAGATTTCCCTTCCCACGAATTTCTGGCGATCGCTCCATCGTCCGCTCTGAACTGCGGCCGCTGCCGGGGTAAGATTTCTAAGACAGTCCAGAATCAATCCCACGGCCAGCTCCGCGACCCCATTCCGCTCGTGGATCCCCAGGACCCGGGTAACGGGGACTCCGGCCGCGGTCGCGGCTTCGATATCCACGTTGTCACAACCAATCCCGTGCCTGGTAATCAGCCTTACGTCACCGTTTTCCCGAAAGAATTCCCGGTCGTAGTCCGGTGTCACGCTAGCTATGACAAAATCATCTCCTTCCAGCCCCCGAGCCAGCTTTTCGCCGGTAATATCCGGTTCAAATTCGTATCTACGTACCTCTCCCAGCTCCCTTAACCTGTCCAGAAGATCGGAATGATAGACCCCGAAAGTACTGGAATTTACAACCGCAATCCGATGGCTATCTCTCATCTCCCGGGCCCACCTCCAGGGGGATGTCGACTAGCAGCTCCACTATTACGAACAACCCTGCCGTAAAATGAACTCCTCGGACCCAACAACCACCAGCTAGCTCCAATCCTCTTAGACTCCACCGTAGGCAGAAAAACCTCCATCAACGGGAATAACCGTACCGTGAACAAATTCTGATGCCGGAGAGGCCAACCAGCGAACTGTCGATAGCAGGTCCTCCGGATCGCCAAATCTATCCATAGGTGTATGCTCGACGATGGTGCGCCCCCTTTCGGTCAAATCTCCCGAGTCCTGGTCGACCAGCAAGTAACGGTTCTGTTTGGTGAGAAAGAAGCCCGGGGCAATCGCATTCACCCTCACCTGGGTCGAGTAATTGTGGGACATATGCACTGCCAGCCATTGAGTAAAATTACTCACGGCGGCTTTGGCGGCGGAATAGGCCGGAGTCTTTGTCAGCGGACTGATGGCTGCCATGGAGGAAATATTGATTACGCACCCCTGATCCTGGTCCGCAAACTCTTCCCCAAAAACCTGGCAGCTGAGCAGAGTACCGACAAAATTCAGGTTGAAAACCCATTTTATTGCGTCTTCGCCGAGATCGAAGAAGGATGTCTCGGGGGCCGTGGTCGCCTCCGGTTTGTTACCGCCGGCTCCGTTGATCAACACGTCTACCCTTCCGTACTCCTCGAGGACGCTCTCTCGTGCCTCCCGCAGGCTACCCTTACTCAATACGTCCGCCTTCACCGGGAGATGTTCAATCCCTTCTCCGGAAAGATCCCCGCTGAATTCCTCCAAGCTTTCTTCGTCGATATCGAGAAGAGCCACTTTACAGCCGGTCTTACCCAGGTCCTTCGCCATCGTGGACGGGAGAATACCAGCTCCGCCGGTAATTACTACTACCCTGTCCTCTAAACCCTCCTCCAGAACATTGATCATCTCACTCACCCCTTACAAGATCACCGTTTTCTCTTTCCTTCCTGCACAGCCTCTACCAACCGCTCGGCATTCTTCGTTAGGACCTCGAAGTCGCCTCGATTCATCGCTTCCTTGTCGATGAGCGCGGAACCCGCACATATGACATCGGCGCCGGCCTCGACAAAGTCCGCTGCGTTATTTTGGTTTACTCCGCCCGTGGGCATGAGAGAGACCTGAGGGAGAGGGGATTTTACATCCGAAATGAATTTCGGCCCCAGCCGGGAAGCGGGGAAGACCTTTACGATGTCGGCTCCCGCCTCCCAGGCATTCATGATTTCGGTGGGGGTAAAAGTCCCCGGAGCCACGACCTTACCGTACCGCTCCACCATTTCGACCATCTCGTAATCCAGAGTGGGGGAAACGAGATACTCCGCCCCCGCCAGTATCGCGGATCTGGCGGTTTCGGGGTCCAGTACGGTACCGGCCCCGATAAGTACATCCTCGACCTCAGCAGTTACGTCCTCGATAACCCCGAGGGCGTCGGGGGTGGTCATGGCCACTTCGATACATTTGACCCCGCCCTCCCTGATTGCCCGGGCCACCTTCAATAGTTGCTCGGTACTCTTCGTCCGAATTACCGCTACCACGCCCGATTCCACCATAGTCCGCAGTATTTTCTGTTTTTCAGTGGTATTAGCCATTATCTACTCACCTAATTTTTAGAAATGTTAATTTTGTTCTCCTTAAATAGTCCTTATATCGGCCAAAGTCATACTTGAGTATCTAAGGACCCCTAACGGAAGGCGCCGATTTAACGGTACGAATAGCCACTACCCCTCGACCCCTTCGGAGGGTTCCCGGCCTCAATCAGTCCATCAGATACCCCCCATTTACGTCGATGATTTCCCCGGTGATAAACTTCGCCCCCTTGGAAGCCAAAAAGGCGACGGTCGCTGCCACTTCTTCCGGCTGACCGAGTCTGTTTAGCGGAATCTCCGAAGTAACTCTTTTCCTCTTTTCCTCCGACCACTCGCTACTCATCTCGGTTTCAATGGCGTGGGGAGCTACGGCGTTAACAGTGACCCCGTAAGGGGCCAGCTCTCTGGCCAGTGACTTGGTCAGAGCATTTATACCCCCTTTTGACGGGCCATAGCTCGGGGCGGAGGTTATATCCCCCACCTTCCCCGCTATCGAAGAAATATTGACCACTGTCCCGGACTCCTGCTCTTTCAACACGGGGACAGCTTCTTTGGAACAATTATAGGTCCCCCGGAGGTTGACGGAAACTACCCTGTCGAAATCCCGGTAAGAATGATCTTCGAAACTGCCCCGCCCGATAATCCCGGCATTATTGACAAGTACGTCAAGCGTGCCGAATTCGGTCTTCGCTTGCTCAAGCATCTCCCTCACCGAGGGGTGGTTGGATACGTCCGCATTGGAGACCAGTGATCTCCTGCCCTTGGCTTCGACTTCGCGAGCAGTTTCCTTGGCCAAATCTTCATCAATATCGTTTACAACTACGTCAGCGCCTTCCTCGGCCAGTTTCAAAGCAATAGCCTTCCCGATACCTCTACCGCTTCCCGTTACTAAGGCGACTTTATCTCCAAAAGTCATCGTTTAACCCTCCTCCTTAGGTGATATACGTGATTACTGTTTAACCGCACCGGCCGTAAGTCCCTTAACCAGGTGTTGTTGTAAAAGTAGGTACAGGGCAACCGGAGGTAGAGCCGCAACCACGGAACCGGCCATGAGCTGAGGCCATTCGATCCTGAACTGACCGACCAACCTGCTCAAACCCAGTGTCACCGTAGCCATTGATTCACTATTTGTGAGAGACAGACACCAGAGTAAATCTCCCCAGGCCAGCAGAAAGGCGAAAATTATGGTAGCGACCATACCCGGGGCGACCACCGGAAATACAACTCTGGTAAAAGCACCAAACCTGGAGCAACCATCCACCATGGCCGCCTGGTCCAGCTCTTTTGGTACACCGTCCATAAAGCCTTTCAACATCCAGGTACTAAAGGGCAACGTAATGGTGGTAAAGGCGATTATCAGGCCGATCCGTGTATCGTAAAGCCCCACGGCGGCCAGCATTTTGAAATAGGGACCGACCAAAAGAACACCCGGAAGTAGTTGTGATGCCAGGATTGCCCCCATAAGAAAATATCTCCCCTTGAAGAAAAACCGGGAAAATCCGTAGGCGGCCAGGGCCCCGATTAGAGAGGAGAAGACGGCAGAAGCCAGAGAAATTACCGTGCTGTTGAAGAAATAAAGGGGGAAATTACCGTAAACCAGAACCTTTGAGTAAGCATTCACGGTGGGGTTATGAGGCCAGACCGTCGGAGGGGATTGATAGGATTCCGTCAACGTCTTGAAGGAGGTGGAGATCATCCAGAAAAAGGGTATAAGGTTGAAAACTAGCATGGCGAGCAAGATAACATAGGCAAAGTGCCTTCCCGTTACGTACCTGCTTATCCTCTTAATTTTCATGATATCAAGCCTCACTCACCATCGTTCTCACGTACGGGAGGGTGACCAGGAGCATGATTCCGGCCACCACAATTGCAATAGCCGCTGCGTATTCGAAATTGAAGAACTTAAAGTACTCCTTGTATACTCGCATGGAAAAGACTTCCGTGGAGTGGCCCGGTCCTCCCTTGGTCATAGTATATACAACTCCGAACCTCCGGAATTCCCAGATAGTATCCAGGGCCAGAGCAACGGCGAAGGGCCGCTTCAGCTGAGGTATCGTAATGTACCTGAAAGTCTGGAAGAAGGAGGCTCCGTCCACATGGGCTGCCTCGTATAGTTGTTGGGGAATGGCCTGGAGGCCGGCCAGCAGTATGACCATCACGAAGGGATAGGCCCTCCACACTTCCGCGAGAATTACCGAAGGCATGGCGAGTTGAGGATCACCCAGCCACGCAATCTGAGTATCGATGAGGCCCAGACTCATTAATATGTGATTGACTATACCTTGCGTGGGGTTAAACATATAACGCCAGGCCAGTCCGGAGATTACGGCGGGCACGGTCCAGGGCAGTATGGCCAGGACCCGAAAGAAATTTCTGGCCCTAATCTGAGTGTCCAAGGCCATGGCTATGGGCAAAGCGATAAGGAAGTGGATAGATACGGTGACTCCGACGAAATATATCGTCTTGATAAAAGAGTTCCAGAAGATTGGATCATGGATTAACTTGGCGTAATTCCCCAGGGTGAAAGAGAAACCTTTACTCCAGATCGGGGTAACACTGTTCAACAAGGCCATGAAGGCAGGAAAGCCAAGGATGAGGACGAGCAATAAAACAGCAGGTAAGACGAACAAGTAACCCTGGTACTTCTGCCCTATATTCAATTGTACCTCCCTACCGGATTCCTCATCTCGCGAAATGGGATAAAATGGAAAAGAGGGGGACAGCTAACAGCTGCCCCCCGACTCTCCGTTCAATTTTCCCTAAAACGCCGGGCAGGACTCCCCTTCGTCACGATAGACGCTGAGTATGCTATTTATCTCCTTATGAGCGGTCTCCAGTGCCTTCAGGGGATCAGTTCCCGTTAATCCTTTCTGGACTGCTACGTTGACCGCCTCGATGATTTGTGGCCATTCCTTGACCTGGGGCACGAACTTAGCGTGTTTCATCTCCTGGGCCATAACTTGAGCGAACTTGTCTTTGAGCAGCTGGTTATACCCATTTATGCCCTCAAGACCACCCGAGACGTCTTTCCTGGACGAAAGTACTCTATTATCCCTGAACCACTTCTCGGTCATCGGCTTGCTGGTCTGGTGCTTGAGCAATTTCCAGGCGGCTTCAGGGTTCTTCGTATTGGCACCAACAAACCAGGCGCTGATCCAGGCCGTGGTCGTTACTCCGAGATCCTTACCGGCCTTCGAAGGAATGGGCGCTGCCTCCAGCACCTCGAAGGCGTTCCAATCCGGGTTGAGTCCGTCCACTATGGGCGCCGTCCAACCCGAGCCTAGAATCATGGCCACCTTCTTCTGTGCCATCTGTTCCCTTACGTTACCTGGATTCTGGGAGGTAACTCCGGGCGGAATTACGCCGTGTTCCTGCTTGAGATTTACGAAGAACTTGATCGCATCCTTGGCGGCCTCGGAGTCGAGGGCCGAGCACTTGTTATCTTCCGTCAGGAACCGGCCACCGTGACTATACAAAACAGGAGTAAATCTGAGCTCAAATCCGGGCGAAATCGCACCAACCGTCCCGAACCCCCAGGTATCGATATTACCGTCTCCATCCGTATCCCTGGTCAACTCCTTGGCGTACTCCAAAAATTGTTCCCAGGTCTTGGGCGGCTGATTCGGATCCAGACCTGCTTCTTCAAAGAGCTCCTTGTTGTAAAATAGAACCATGGGCATGAAGTCGCCAGGTAGACCGTAGTATTTCCCGTCCTTCCGCAACAAATTCAGGGTTTTATCGAACCACGGGTCCGTAAAGTCTTCCCCGTACCAGGTTTCTCCAGCGTTCTCCACGAATTCGGTAATATCGTATGCATAACCTTTTTCGATGAACGAACTAATGGAGTAACCGTGGAGATGGTATATATCCGGACCCTGTCCGGCCTCTATAGCCGTCGCGTACTTTGATTCCTTCTGTCCGTAAGAGACGTAATCCAGCTTCACGTCGATATCCGGATTTTCGGCCTCGAACATGGCGACACCTTCCTTAAGAGACTGCTCCCAGATGGGTTCCGTCAGATGCCAGTCCGAGAAAGTCAGCTTTTTCTCCGCGAGACCCGGAACAACCACCAGGCTGAGAATTAAGGCCACACTTAACAGGAAAATTCCTTTCTTAGACCACATGTCAGAATCCCTCCTTACGATTTAGAAATGTGATTTTGTATGCCCGTATTCGTCACAAATCCGAGCCGAATTACGTTGGCTTTGACTATCACCTCCCGAATTGACTTATTTGAATCGTAGTTAAATACGCCGGTCATATGGACGAGCCCAGCTTTCGAGAGATCTCGGCTGCCGTCTTCTTTATTTCCTCCACCGGTCTTTCTATCTCAAGCCGGGGATACTTTGACTTCGGAAAGGACAAACTAATGGCGGCAACGATCTCGTTCTGATAATTTCTTACCGGGGCGGCAACCGCCAGGAGATTATCATGGAACTCCTCGTTGTCCACTGAAAAACCCTTCCGCTTTATTTCGCTTAATTCTTCCCGGATCTCCCGAGGGTCGGTGGTCGTATTCGGCCCCCTTTCTTTCAGCTCAACTTCCTGGAAGTAATCGTCAAGTTCGGAGGAATCGAGCTGGGTGAGCAAGATCTTCCCCAGCGCGGTACAGTAGGCCGGTACCCTGTGTCCGACGATCTCCTTAATCGTGACTCCCGGGGAACCTTCCTCTCTCTCGAGATACAGTACCTCTCTGTCGTGGAGCAAGGCAAGATGGGCATTTCCCCTGAGGGAATCGGCAAGCTTTCGTAGATAAGTGTTTGCGGTTGAGCGGAGATCCAGACTTTCGAGAATTACGTTGCTTTTTTCCAGAAACTTTAATCCGAGAGCGTACTTCTTGTTCCCGTCTTTCTTTAAATAACCCTTTTCCTTCAACGTATATAAGATCGGGTAGATAGAACCCGGAGTCAGGTTCAGCTCCTCGGAAATTTCGGTAATGGACAATTTTGGCCTGTCCGAGTAAAAGAGATCAATTACGGAGAAAGCCTTCTCGATAGACTGGTTTACATAACGGGACTTCCTTTCTTCTTCCTTATCATTCATCCTTCCCCTTCTTTTTTGTTATAGGCAAAAGGTCTTTTACTCTAACAAAACCTCAACATCTTTATAACAAAAAAACCTTCATCTGTCAACACCAGTTTAACTGAGTCCGAACTCCCGAAACGGCCCGGAATTACGATAATTCCAGCTCGATAAACGGGAAAAACCGGAGAAGCTCGGGAATGGGAACCTTCCCCCGACCAGTAATCGGACAGTTAGATTGGGGAGACGAGGAACGATTGAACCGCAATTTTCAGGCCCTTTCCGGGTAGATCCAAGAGGTCAAGAGATCTGCCCTAAGGGACGGGGCATAGAAGAAATTAAACCGAAGAATTTGATGTGGCAGAGGGGAAATGTGACCCAGGGGCCAATCAGAAAAAGCCAACGCGCCAGCTTACTTCGCGGTCTCCACCACGGAGTGGATTCTCTCCACTGCCTCCCCGAGTCTGTCCGTCTCCGTCAGGTAAGCCATCCTGAGATGACCCGGAGCTCCGAAGGCGCTCCCCGGGACGGTCACTACCCCGGCTTCCTCCAGTAGTATACGGGCTAGTTCCTGGTCTTCCTCCTCCCCATAGCCAAAAATGGTCAGCAATTCCTTGACTTCCGGAAAGACGTAGAAACTACCCGGCGGAGGCGGACACTTTACGCCCGGCAATCCGGACAGACCATCCACCAGCAAGTCTCGCTTCCGCTCAAACTCCTTTCGCAGTTTGTTGGAAAGGGATAACTGAGACCTGAAAGCCACTTCTCCGGCTTTCTGAGAGACGGAAGGAGGGCTGGAAGTAAGGTGACTCTGGATCTTCTCCAGCTCTCTTATATATCGGGGAGGGCCCAGGATATATCCCAGCCGCCAGCCGGTCATCGCGAAGTTCTTGGAGGTGGAACCGACGATCAAACCTTTCTCGTACCCCGTCGAGGCCAGGGACCAGAACTTATCCCTCTCGTAGACGAAGCCGTCGTAGCACTCGTCACTAATCAGAAACAGGTCGTGCGCTCTCGCAAGTTCCACCAGCTCCCGACCCTGGCTCCGATCGTAGACGCCTCCCGAGGGGTTCGCGGGGCTATTGATTACTACCCCCACCGTATGGGAACCCACCTCCTCCTCTATCTCCCCAGCAGTCGGGAGGTAGTGATTCTCAGGTTTTCCGGAGACGAAAACCGGCTCCGCCCCGGCCAGCTTTACCTGGGCCGGATAACTCACCCAGTAGGGACGGGGGAGAACTACCTGGTCGCCTTCCTCGTAGAGAAGCTGGGCAATCTCGAAGAGGGCACTTTTGGCCCCCACCGTGGCCATCGGCTCCAGACCGTCCATCTCAAGCCCGAAGACCTTTTCGTACCTTCCTTTGATCGCGGACTTTAATTCCGGGATCCCTCCCACCTCGGTATAACCGGTAAAGCCATCCTCGACGGCACTAATTCCGGCTGCCCGGACGGCCCCCGGTTCCCTGAATCGAGGATCCCCGGCACCAAGATCGATCAGATCCCTCCCCTCTCTTTTGAGCTCCCGAGCCCTATCGTTGATCTCCTGAGTCCGGGATTTAGAGAGTCGGTCAATCCGTTTGGCCGGGGTCAGGGTTTATCAACTCCTCAAATGTGAAACCAGTTTTTCCAGCCCTAATCGGTACCCCTTGAGGCCCTCTCCGACTACCCGATCGACCGCGATCGGCTCCACGACGGACTTGCTCCTGAACTCTTCCCGCCGATCGATATCTGAAATATGGACCTCTACCACGGGTAAATCCACGGCCTCCAGAGCGTCCCTGAGGCTGTAGCTGTAGTGGGTCAGCGCTCCCGGATTTATTAACACCCCGGTCGCGGATTTTCTATGGGCATGGAGAAAATCAATGATCTCCCCCTCGTGATTGGACTGAAAGAACCTTAATTTGACCTCCAGCTCCCGGGCGAGAGCTTTCAGTGAATCCTGGACGGCCTCCAATCCCTTGGAGCCGTAAACTTCCGGCTTCCGCTCCCCCAGCAGGTTCAGATTTGGACCATTTACCACCAGAATCATCTCCTCTCCACCTCCAGGCCGGTCAAGAACTCCCAGGCAGTCACCAGTTCCTGGCTGCTTACTTCTTCCACCACTACTTCTTCACCGGGCTCCTGGATCAAGACGGAGTTGATCCGGCCCCCTCTGGCTTTCTTGTCCCGACTTACGTACTCCAGTAACTTCTCCCCGGCCAAATCCCCGGGGAGCGGGGCCAGTCCGAACCCGATCAGGGCCTCTACCAGTTTCGAGAAGGTCTCCTCTCTCAGATATCCCCGGTGCCGAGATATCCAGCTCTCCCCTATCATCCCCCAGAGGACGGCCTCTCCGTGCTTCATGTTACCGTATCCACATCCCGCTTCTATCCCGTGTCCCAGAGTATGACCGAAGTTTAGAATTTGCCGGAGCCCCCGATCTCGCTCGTCCTCTCCCACGATCTCGGCCTTTATCTCACAGCATCGGCCAATAATCTCCTCCGGATCGTCCTGGCCCTGAGGGAGGGAGCCATCCTCGACCACCTTCCAGAAGAGCTCACGGTCCCGGATGAGCCCGTACTTAAGGACTTCACCCAGTCCCGACCTCAGGTCGGAGGGAGAAAGGGTAGCCAAAACCAGAGGATCGATTATTACCAGCTCCGGCTGGTGGAAGGCGCCCACCAGGTTCTTACCCTGGGGTATGTTGACGGCGGTCTTACCGCCGACGCTGCTATCCACCTGGGCCAACAACGTGGTGGGAACCTGAACCACGGAAAGCCCCCGCAGGAAAGTAGAACCCACGAAGCCCGCCAGGTCACCAATCACCCCACCACCGAAGGCCACTATGGCGGAATCCCGGTCCAGGCTAAACCCAGCGAGATCTTCGTAGAGCCTTCGGGCCACGGGCAGTGACTTGGATCCCTCTCCTGGAGGAACCACCAGCTTCTCGAACTCCGTTCCCCCCTCCTCCAGGGATTGTTCCAGCTTCTCCCCGTAGAGGTCATCGACGTTTCGGTCGGTGATTACCACCGTTCGCTCCGGGCCGAGGCACCTTTCGATCAGGTCCCCCACAGACGGGAGTAAGGATTCTTCTATCAGCACGGGATAACCGGCCGAATCCAGTTCGACGTCAACTCTCCTCATGATTACCCAACTCCCTGACTATCTCCTCCGCAATCGCCCCCGGCCCCGCCCCGTCACAGTCTATCCGATAATCCGCCCTGGCATAGCTGGGATGCCGATCCCGAAGCATACGGTTGATCTTGTTGATCTTTTCTTCCTCGTTCAAACCGACAAGCAGGGGCCTGGAACCGTCCGGGCTTATCCGCTCGAATATAGTCTTTGGACTGACCTCCAGGTAGACTGTTTCCCCGGTATCCTTCATCCGACTCCAGTTCCGATCGTCCATCGGCGCCCCGCCCCCCACGGCCACCACCCCCTGCTCCTCCCGGCTTACTTCCGCGATAACTTCGCCCTCCATCTCTCGAAACCGGTTCTCGCCGTAATACTCGAAGATCTCAGGTATCGACATTCCAGCCCGCTCCTTGATCCGCCGGTCGGTATCCACCCAGTCCCATCCAAGTCTCTCCGCAAGAACTGGAGCTATGGTGGACTTACCGGCCCCCATAAAACCGATCAAATAGACCTTCTTCGGGCTCATCACAAGCTCATTCGCCTCCAAACCAATTCGCTATCCGGTCCCGGTATTCCTCGAAGTTATCACGAACTTCCCGGATCGTATCTCCGGCGAATTTCTCCAGAAATACTCCGACTACTATATTAGCTAGCTCCGCCTCCCCCACGACTGAAGCCGCGGGAACCGCACAGACGTCCGATCTCTCCCGGGCAGCCTCCCCTTCGTGCCCGTCTACCAGATCGACGGAATGAAGAGGCTTGGCCAGGGTAGGAATCGGTTTCATCGTCGCCTTAACTCTTATCGTTTCCCCGTTACTGACCCCTCCCTCGACGCCACCGGCGTCGTTCGATCCCCGGTAGAAACCCTTACTTTCGTCGTGATAAATTTCGTCGTGAACTTCCGATCCCCGCTTCGATCCCCCTCTCGCTCCCACCCCGATCTCCACGGATTTGATGGCGGGAATACTCATTAGACCGGCAGCTATCTTGCTATCCAGCTTGTCCCGGGATCCTCTATAAGAACCAAGACCCGGCGGGACGTCCAGGGCGGCCACTTCGAAGGTCCCTCCCAAGCTATCTCCGTCCTCCTTCGCTCTCTCTATCTCTTCCAGCATATCCTTTTCAATGCTTCGATCGATGGCTCGAACGGGAGAATCATCGGCAAGGGAATTCCAGTCGGCGGGATCTACACCGTCCGAGACGGTCGAGCTACCGGCGGATCCGATTTGGACCACCCGGCTGACGGTCCTCATTTCGAACTCCTTCAACAACGTTTTGGCCAGGCCGCCCACGGCCACCCTGCCGGCGGTTTCTCGGGCCGAGGTTCTTTCTAATACCTTCCGGCAATCCCTAAACCCGTACTTCAAGGCCCCCGCGAGGTCACCGTGGCCGGGTCTGGGCAGGGACACTTCCTTCTTTTTCGGGCTCTCTTCCCGAGGCGAGATATATTCCCTCCAGTTTTCCCAGTCTTGGTTAGCTACCCAGAGCACTATGGGAGTTCCCATTGTCTTCCCCTGATAGAAGCCGGAAAGTACCTCCACTTCGTCTCCTTCTATATCCATTCTCCCTCCCCTTCCGTAACCCCCCTGCCGGCGACGCAGTTCCCAGTTTATCAGTTCCTCATCCAGCTCCAGCCCGGAAGGAAATCCTTTAACCAGAGCAATTATCCCCTTCCCGTGCGACTCCCCCGCCGTGTGGATACTTACTTCCATCAAAAGTCACCTCCGAAGGACCATCCGAAGATCGCTATTCCCGACTTCCGTCCCCCCCGAGATATTCTCTTAACTCGTCGACCATCCGGGATGAAGTAAAATCCCGGCCGGTCCATAGTTCCAGAGACCCCAGGCCCTGGAGGATGAGCATGGCCAGGCCGTCGATCGTTTCCGCGCCCGCAGCGGCTGCAAGTTCCAGAAACTCCGTGGGCAGAGACTGGTAGACCAGATCGTATACTATCTGTTCGGAATGGAAATTGCTCGAGTCATCCCAGATGGACTGGCCTTCCGTCGAACCCATCCCGACCGAGGTCGCATTCACCACCAGTTCGGAGTTCTCTATCCTCTTTCCCAGGTCGTAGCCGGAAATAGGTCGTACCTCCAGCTTCACTCCAGGGGATATGCCCTCCATTCTCCGGGCCAGCTTCCCGGCTTTTGCCTCCGTTCTGTTTACCAGATCGATCCTCTCCGCCCCTTCTCTGACCAGCCCAAATACCACCCCGGCCGCGCCACCCCCGGCCCCGAAGACAAGACAGCTCTTACCCTCCGGAGTGAATCCGTGCAGCTTCAAGGACTCCGTGAACCCCCTCCAATCCGTGTTGTCCCCTTTCAATTTTCCATCGTCCGTAAATATGACCGTATTGATCGCCCCCATGGCGGTGGCCGATGGGGAAAGGAGGTCCATCAATTCCGCCGCCTCTTTCTTATGGGGGACAGTTACGTTTAGACCTTTCACACCCAGCTCCCTTGCGCCATGGATGGCCTGCTTCAACCCTCCCTTCCTCACCGGGAAGGCAAAGTAGCGGTAGTTCAACCCGGACTTCTCGATCACCCGGTTATGCAACCTTGGCGACAGGGACTCACTCACCGGATCCCCCACCAACCCCAGCACCTTTGTCTCGGTATCAATCCTATCCATCGGTTAATCCCTCCAGGGTCCGGAAAAAGTTGGGAAAGGATACCTCCACCCAGCCGGGATCCTTCAAATAAGTTTTACCCTCCGCAACCAGTCCGGCAACCGCGTTGCTCATTGCTATCCGGTGATCACCGAAACTATTTAGTTCCCCATCCTGAAGTCCGGTCCTTCCTTCCACCACGAAGCCGTCCGGAAGCTCCTCTATCTTCGCCCCTAGATTTTCCAGATTATCCACGGTGGCCCTGATTCGGTCCGTCTCCTTGACCCTTAATTCCTCCGCTCCCCTTACCTCGGTCACCCCTTCCGCTTGAGTGGCCACCACCGCCAGCAGGGGGAGTTCGTCGATGGTTTTTACCACTTCCTCCTCGGCCAACGAGACTCCATTTAGTCTGGAAGGAGTCACCAAGAGATCCCCCCGGGGCTCTCCACTTTCAACCCGGGAATTCCGCACTTCTATCGAGGCCCCCATTCTAGTTAACAAGTCCAGAAAACCGGTCCGGGTCTCGTTTAATCCCACGTCCCGGACGGTCAGCTCCGAACCTTCTACGAGCAGGGCGGCCGCGATGAAATAACTGGCCGAGGAGAAATCGCCGGGGACCTTTAGCTCGAGTGGGTCCAGATGGCTGATTTCCTTCACCGTAACCCGATCACCACTAACCCGGACGGGGCAACCCATGGCACTCAACAAGCGCTCCGTGTGGTCCCGGGAGGGTCCGGGCTCGACCACGACAGTCTCTCCGGAAGCTCCCAGTCCGGCCAGAAGCACTGATGACTTGACCTGAGCGCTCGCCACCCGGGGACTGTGCTCTATCCCTCGCAATTCTCCCCCTCTAATAGCTAACGGAAGTTTCCCCTCACGAGAGCTTATCTCCGCCCCCATCTTCTCCAGGGGGTCGATAATCCGTTCCATCGGCCTGGTACGGAGGGACTCGTCCCCGTCGATCTCAGTGAGGAAGGGATGAGCGGCCAGAATTCCAGAAATCAACCTGGCCAAAGTTCCCGAATTCCCCGCGTCCAGGGCACGATCCGGTCGGTTAAACCCACCCAGACCTTGACCTTCCACTACCGTGCGGTTCTCCTCACGGAGGACGGGAACCCCCAGCTGGATCAGACAATTGATAGTACTCTCTACATCCTCACCGGGGGCCAGGCTCTGGAGGACGGTCCTCCCATCGGCCACTCCTCCGAGCAGGAGTCCCCGGTGGGAGATAGATTTGTCCCCAGGGGGGGTTATCTCCCCGATCAAAGGGGGCTTCCCCTGGATCGAGACGGAACCGGGATTTTTCTCAATCATCAGTCCACCATCCTCGATTCAAATCCGCGGTTTAGCATCACCTTATTTGCCTCCTCGGCCTCGTTCAGCGAGTCGAAATAAACCTGAAACGTTCCCCCGTAGTCCTCCCTGACCTTCTGGAGCTCCAGGTCGCGGATATTGATTCCTTCTTCTCCAAGTAGCGCGGTCAACTCGGCCAAGGCACCGGGTTTGTC
>CAYZUF010000012.1:0-16424 GCA_964481645.1 uncultured Thermotogae bacterium | reverse complement strand
GGCTTAGCAGGTCCCTCCCCTGGCCATCGGTTCCCAGCAGGTAGATTGTTCCCCCCTTGGCTACGGTGAATAGGTGGAGATCGGACTTGATCAGACCGAAGAGCTCGTAATCCCAGCCGTGATAGAAGAACCGCACCGGGTAACGCCTGGACTTATCCTCGGTAAAAACCCGTTTATAGGTGACCGGGTCCAGTTCTTGCTGATAGGCGTAAGTGAATGGTCTGAGATGAAAGTTCCCTTCCTGATCGACGAAGTGAACCCGTTGAGGGGGAATGTAACAGCTGGCAAGCTGCTGGTCCTTGTAATTGTAGGGAGAGAAGAAGGGCGCAAAGATTACTACCAACAGGAGAAGGCCGAATATCACCGTTCCTATCTTGGCCAGGCGATTTCGCTTGAACTTCCTCCACATGAGTGCAAGCTGGGAGGAAGATCTCTTGCTCCCTTCTGACCTCGAATCGCTCTTGACTTTTGCTTCACTCATATCTGACCCTTGGGTCTATCCAGGCCAGGGCGATGTCCGCCAGTAGGTTGCCTACCACCAGAACGGTTGCAAACAGCAGTATGAAGGCACCGGCCAGATACATGTCCTGGGTAATTACTGCATTGTAGAACATAGGGCCAGTGGTAGGTAAATTCAGGACGATACTGGTTACTATTGCCCCCTGGATGAGCCAGGGAAGCGACATTCCCAGGTACATTATGATGGGCTGCACCGCGTTGGCCAGGGCATGTTTGTATATCACGGCTCTCTCGGCCAAACCTTTCGCTCGGGCCACCTGAGTATACTGCTTCCCCAGAACGTCGAGCAGGTTGCCCCGCATGACTCGCATATTTCGGGCGGTTCCGGCAGCTCCCACCACCAGAACGGGTACCCAGAAATGGTTCAGAAAGTCGAGGAACTTCGCCCAGGTCCAGGGTTGCAGGGCAAACTGAGGAGAGAAGAGACCGCCCACGTTTCCTACCCCGAACCAGAATATCAGAACGTATACCAGGATCAGGGCCAGAAAGAAGTTGGGGATGGAGAGACCCAAAAAGGCCAGAAACGTAAAGATGTTGTCCCCGATGCTGTACTGGTGGGTAGCAGAATATATGCCCGGAATCAGCCCTCCGATGACCGAAAAGAGGTGACAGGAGAAGGCGATCAACAGGGTCCAGCCCAACCTGCCCCAGATCACCTCCGAGACCGGCCGCTTGTAGTTGAAGGAGTAACCGAAGTCTCCCCGCAGGATTATGCCCGAGACCCAATGAAAGTACCTCAGTGGTAGGGGGTCGTCGAGGCCGTATTTTTCTCTCATCCTGTTTGCGATTTCCAGAGCTCTGGTCTTGCTTAACCCCCCCTGGTTCTGGAGCTCGGTCTGCAAAGTGGTCATGTAATCACCGGGCGGGGCCGTAATGAGCAAGAAGGATATGAAGGAAATAACTAACAGCAGCGGTACCGCATATATGGCCCGCCGGAGTACGTAGCTAAACACGGATTCATTACCTCTCTTGTAGGAGAACCAGGGCGGGGAGTGCCCGCCCTGGTTTGGGGTCGATGAATTGGGCTAGTCTTTCGGGTACCAGGCTTGTTCCTGGTAAGTCTCCAGCAGCGGTATGAGATCCTGGTACTGAGTCCCAACCTGCCTATCCTCCGGTGTCCAGAAGGTCTGGATCGGCGTACCAGTGGGGAACCATTTGTATAGCCTGGTGGGAGCGTCGGCCGGGATGTTGTTAAAGCGTTTGGCCACGCCCAGACCCCGTCGGACCTGGTAGACCGGTACCGTGTATGCGTTCTCAGTATAGAGTTCCAGGATTCTTCCGTAGGTCTCGGCCCGTTCTTCCGCAGATCTCATAGTAGCCGCCTCGTCCAGCAGGTCGGCGATCTCTTGCTCGAAGGACTGTAGGTCTCGCTCTCCTCCGGGACCCTCGATGTGCCACTCGGGGGTACTTGCGGAGTTCGGTCCCACGAATCCCGGATAAAAGGAGGGGGTAGCGACTTCGTCCTGTCGGGCAAACTCCATCTCCCAGTCTCCCGAGTTGACCCTGGAATCCGTCACCGTTGATTTCTGGATCTTTAGGTTCAGGCGGATGCCTACGTCCCGTAAGAGGGGGACGAGCGCTTCCCCGCTATCCACGGCTGCCGCCTGATCCTGTGCTACCATCATTTCCATGCTGAGTTCTTTTCCGGCCATGGGAGTATCTTCCGGCCAGTTCCGGATGCCGTCGCCGTCAGTATCCTCGAAACCCAGTTCGGACAGCAGCTGCTTTGCCTTCTCCGGGTTGTAGGGATACTTGACGACCTTGTCCTCCTGATACATGGGAGAGCCTTCCGGATAGCCCGCGTAGAGCGATTTCACGAAGGGACCCGGGAAAGCCGCGCTTGCCAGATCCTCCCGATTCACGGCGTGAGAGACCGCCTGACGGAATTTCTTTTTCCGGAATAGATCCCGTAAAGCCTCGTCCCGTTCGCCGTCCACCCCGGCGTAGAGCGATTGATTCAGACGGAGGTAGTAGATGATGTAGAAGGGCTCCCACTGAACTTTGAAATGAGAATCCTCCTTATTTGCTTCCTCCAGGGCGGTAGAGAACATCTTAGGGTTCTCCAGGTTGGTTCGGTCTCCGCTCCCCGCCAGCAGATTTCTGGTTCTTTGTTCGCCGGACTCGGCCTCGGAGAACCAGATCTCATCCACGTAGGGGAGCTGATTACCCTCCTCGTCTACTTGCCAGAAATAAGGATTACGGACAAGGGCCATCTGCTGTCCGGATCGATATTTGACCGGTACCCACGGTCCCAGCACGACTGCGGGTAGGTTCTGGGGCGGTGTGGCCTCGTTGAAATCGGAGTAAGTTGCCTCGTCGTTGTATTTCGGATGCATGGGTTTGTAGACGTGTGCCGGGGCCACGGAGAAGTCGAGATAATCCATCAAGTAAAGAGCCTGAATCGGGAAGGACTTGCCGAAGTGCCATTTAAAAGTGTAGTCGTCCACGATCTCCAGTTCGGTTACTTTATCCCCAAAGGTCCAAGCTCCCTTGCTCTGCCAGCTGGTGACGGCCTCGTCGAGTATGTTGTCCCGGTAGGTGAAGGCCACGTCTTCGGCCGTAAACGGCTCTCCGTCCGACCATTTCACTCCTTCTACGAGGTGCATGGTCAGGGTTTTACCGTCCTCGGACCACTCCCAGCTGCGAGCCAGGCGAGGCATGACCTTTGGTTGGTCCAGCATCCACATCGGTCCGAGGGTGATCAGGGACTCCTGGATTATCTGGTTTATCCCGAACCAGCCCTGGGTCTGTCCCGCGGCCCAGTTCCAGCCTTCGGGAGGAACGGCGAACGTATCCCGCCAGACGCCCCCGTATTCCCCGATACCGTCTACCATCATCTCCTTCGCCCAGACCATCGGCTCGTCGGGTAGCCTTTCCTGGACGGGGGGCAGCTTACCTTCCTCCACCAACTTCGCAAGTTCGGGTGACTCGTTGTAACTGGCAAATTTCCGGAATTGAATTATCTGGTCCGGTGATTCGAACTTCTTGGCCAGGGTTTTGTCTTCTTCAGCCCCCGTGGCCAGCAACCCTAACCCCATTACCAGCAGTAAGGTCAAAAGACAGAATTTCTTTAGTCTTGACATAGTACCTCCTTAGTTCAGGTAGAAATTGATTTCATTCCTCCACTGACAAGACCGATCTGTCGTTGGGCGCGCTACCACCTCCCGTCAGAATACAGCTGGTTTGTATTTAAGTGCTGTTCCTTATCACCAGCTCCGTGTCCAGCTTGATTTGTTTCAGGGGAGTTTCGGCATCGTTGTCTTCGATGAGGTCGATAAGGGTATGAAAGGCCCGCTTACCCAGTTTTTCTTTTGGTATCCTTACCGTGGTTAATGGTACCTCCGCGCAGGTGGAGAAAAAGATATCGTCGTAGCCAACTACGGCCAGATCTTCCGGAATCTCCAGGCCTGCTTCCCGGGCCGCCTTAATGACTCCAAAAGCCACGAAATCGCTATAGCATATTACCGCCGTCGGCTGAGGGTCGAGGGCGAGAAGCTCCTCAGTGGTTTCGTAACCCTCCTCCATGGTGACCGTCCCGGGTAGAATGAACGATTCCCGCACGGGGAGGCCGTGTTCTTCCAGGGCTTGCTTGTATCCCTTGAGCCGTTCGACTGAGCTGGAGATATGATCGGGACCGGCGATGACGGCGATTCTCTCGTGGCCTCGATCAATTAGATGTTCGGTGGCGATAAATGCTCCCTGAACGTCGTCGGTTACAACGTAGTGAGTATCCAACCCGTCGAAGTGACGGCCCAGTAGAACGAAGGGTAGGCCGGATTCTTTGAGATCAATTATCGTCTGTTTGTCCGTTTGGACGGGGGTAATCAATAAACCGTCGATCTGCTCTGCCAGCATGGTTCTGACGGCGGATTTTTCGTTCTCGTACTCTTCGTCCGTATCCTGGACGATGACGCTATACCTTTGCCCTCTTGCGGCCTTCTCTATCCCCTTGAGCAGACCAGAGAAGAAGGGGTTTTGGATGTCGGCGACTACAACCCCCAGCGTAAAGGTCCGGCTGGAGCGGAGTCCCTGGGCCAGTCGGTTTGGCTGGTAGTTTAGTTCGTCGGCAATTTGCAGGATCTTTTCTTTGGTCTGGTCGTTGATGTCTGGCTTGTCGTGGAGGGCCCTGGAGACGGTGTTCGTGGATACTCCGGCTTTTTCGGCGATATCCGCCATTGTGACGTCGTTCACCTTACGCCCTCCTTTAACGATAACGGAGACCTTACCGTTAACGTTGTCACAATCAACATAACACAACTTGTACCTCTCGTCAAGGGCAATCTTCTAACCGGTGCGAAGGGCCGGCTAACCGTTCGAGGCCTGTATCGGGATTGTTTACAGCTCCGGAGCCGGATCCATCTATAACTCTCCATCTCCCCCGCCCTTTGATCCTCGGCCGGAAAATCGTAATCTTATACGGTTTGTGAGAAGTCGATTCATTGGCCTTGGTAATACGTAATAACGCGCCAGTTAGCTTCTGCTGGCCATTTTCGTTAAAGCGAGGAAGCCGAGGCTCGAGTTTATCCATCCAGGAGGTGGAAGCGACCGATGAGCAGTTCACAGAAAGCACAATGGGGCATACTGGGTACCGCTAAGATAGCGAGAGAGCGGCTGATCCCGGGAATTCGGGATTCGGAAAGTTCGCAGGTGGGCGCGGTGGCGTCGCGAAGTGAGGAGAGGGCAAGGGAGTTTGCCGGTAAGTTCGGGATTCCGAAGAGCTACGGATCCTACGAGGGGCTCCTGAAGGACGATCGACTGGAGTTCGTCTACATTCCCTTACCCAATCACCTGCATCCGGAGTGGTCGATCCGGGCGGCGGAGGCGGGAAAACACGTCCTCTGCGAGAAGCCGCTCGGGGCCAGAGCGGAGGAAGTGGAGAAAGCGTTCAAGGTGGCCGAGGATCAGGGCGTGAAGCTGATGGAAGGCTTTATGTACAGGTTCCATCCTCAGGTCCGTCGGGTCAAGGAGCTGCTGGAAAAAGGAGAGATCGGCGAACCCGTCTTTTTCCGGGGAGCGCATAGCTTTCCTCTGGTCACGGAGAACAGGGATCAAGATATCCGGTGGAAAGAGGAGCTGGGTGGGGGGAGCCTGATGGACGTGGGAACCTATTCGGTCAATACGGTCCGTTACCTTTTTGACCAGGAGCCGGAGAGGGTCTTCGCGAGAAACTCCAGGCATCCCGATCACACCGCCGAAGCGGAGACGCAGGCAATCCTTGAGTTTTCCGGAGGAAAGACTGCCTTAATCGATAGCAGCTTCATCCTTACTCACAGGGCCGATTACGAAGTATCCAGCTCGACCGGCCGGATCAGAGCCTTCAACGCCTACAACCCCGGGCTGGAGAAGCGCCTGAACGTGGAGATAAACAAGGGCAACGTCCGGGAGCAAGAGACCCTGGAGGGGGTGAACGAGTACGCCCTGGAGGTTGACGCCCTGGTAAATTCTGCTCGTCAGGGAAAAACTCCGGAGATCACACCGGAGGACAGCATCAATAACGCCAGAGTCCTGGAGGCCATAAATCAATCCGCGGAGACGGAGAGGTGGGTAGATCTTTCATAGAATCCCGGTATTCTCGCCGGGAACCCGTTCTCGGGGCTCTCGGCTAGTTTCGGTAGCCAAAAGGTCTGGCCCTGTGTACTGCCATGACTGGACGATTGGGGTGATCTCTTAGATGATCGGAAAGATTAGTCCCGAAGAGCTGGAAAATTACGTCTTCCACAGGCTGGGAGCGGTTGACGAGGATGTACTGGTTGGTCCCGGCTACGGTGAGGATACGGCGGCCGTCGATCTCGGCGAGAGGACCCTGGTGATCAACTCCGACCCGATAATCTACGCCGCGGACCGGGTGGGGACCCTGGGAGTGAATATCGCCGGCAACGACCTGGCTGCCTCCGGAGCGGAGCCGAAATGGCTGACTGTGACCTACCTGCTGCCCGACGGGCGGGGGGAGGCTCTGGACAAGATTACCCGACAGGTCGATCGGGCGGCCAGCGATCTGGGAATCTCCGTGGTGGGGGGACATTCGGAGTACGTCCCTCAAATGGAGAGGCCGTTTCTGGCCCTTACCTGCTTTGGTATCACCGAGAGATACGTCCCCACCAGTGGGGGGAAAGCGGGCGACAAACTGCTACTGACCAAGGGGGCGGGAATAGAAGGTACCGGAATTATCGCCACCGATTTCCAGGAGGAACTGGAAGGTAAGGTCCCCCCGGAGGTAATACGTAAGGGGGCGAAAAGGATGGAGGAGTTGAGCGTCCTCCCCGAGGGGTTGTTGTTGAGGGATTACGCTCACGCCCTGCACGATCCGACGGAAGGGGGAGTAGTGGACGGGCTCTTTGAGCTGGCCGTGGCCTCCGGCTTGGCCCTGGAGGTAAACCGGGAGGACGTCGTGGTCAACCCGGACACCGAACAGTTGTGTAATGCCATGGGCGTGGATCCGCTCAAGATATTCGGCTCCGGCGCACTCGTTGCCAGCCTCCCCGATGAAAAGGCGAGCGAAGCACTCCAACTACTCCGGAATCGGGGAATAAAGGCGGCGGTCATCGGCGAGACCTGTCGGGCCGACCAGCCGTGGTTGAAGGTGGATGACAAGGTCTATCGGGAACCGGTGCGGGATCAACTTTACGAACTCTGGGACTGATTGGGTCGGATAGTTAGGTGAGGTGGTAAACCAGCTCGGTCAGATCCCCGAAGCCCTTCCCGTCTCTGGTCAGATAGAGGAACTCCATCCCTGCGTTTTTTGCAAATTTCTCGTCGTTTTCCCTGTCGCCGACGTAGAGGTAGTTACCTTTCCCCATCTTCTCCTCGAGCGCGTAGAAGAGGTCGGGTTCCGGTTTGATCCTTCCCAGGTCGACCAGCTCCGAACCCCTTCCTATCCAGGCCTGAAAGAGGCCCTCCAGGTTGTAAGTGCTGACGAATTGGTCCACGATCTCCTGAGGAGAGTTGCTGATGATTCCTAGTCCGTAGCGTTTTTTCAGGTCGTAAAGGGCCTCTACGTCGGGAAAAGGCCTGAGCTTGCCCTGCCGGATCATCTCCAGTTTTTCCGCCACGTAGTGCTTATCCCTGACCCGCCAGACCTTCTCGGGAGGAGCGGGAAGGTCCGCGAACGAGTCTTCCAACTCCCTTATCCCGCCCGGATAGAGTTTCTTCAGGTTTTCTCCAGTGACCCGGATTCCTAATTCTTTCAGCGCGGCCCCGATCGCCCGCTCCAGCCACTCCAGGTCCCTCTCCGAATCCAGGAGGACCCCGTCCAGGTCAAAAGCTATCTTGTCCGCTTTCATGATATCTTTTTCAGGGTAATTGTTGAGGGCTCTCCGTACAACTGTTCCTTGATCTCGATTCTTCCAACCCCCGGTTTCCCCCACTCCGCTCCGGGGAAATTCCAGACTCGCGTGCTCAAACTGGTGCCTTCACGGGAGTGGTTCTTACTTATAGGAAGTAGTGTTCTGAAAGATTTCCTCTCATCCCCTTACTGGAATATCCCTTACCGGGGTTGACATCTCTGACCGCAAGTTCCCATTGTAACGCCTGTATAACCGGGTAAACCGTCGATCTCGATAAGCTCGACGAAACGAGCAGACTATTTTGATTGTCACCAATTCAGGAGTTAAGCTTTTTTGGGATTTGATAATTTTTAACCACAACAAACAGGAAAAAGGAGAACCATGTCCGCAAAGAAGGAGCTGCTGATCTTTGGTTTGGACGGAGCGACTTTCGACCTCCTGGACCCCTGGTTCGAACGGGGAGAGCTCCCGTTTCTGAACGAACTGGTCAACGAGGAAGGGGTCAGAGGAGAGATGAGGAGTACGATTCCGCCGCTGACCGGTCCGGCCTGGTCCACTTTTCAAACCGGAGTTAATCCCGGGAAGCACGGCGTCTTCGACTGGGGTAGCTCGGGCAGGGAAAGCTACGGGGAAGGGATGGTGGACGCGTCCTCGATCGAGACCAAGACCATCTGGGAACTGGCCAGCGAGGCGAAGAAAAAAGTCGGAGTCATCGGAGTGCCGGTCACCTATCCGCCCCGGGAGGTAAACGGTTTCATGACCAGTGGGGTGTTGACCCCCAAGGAGGCTGAAGATTACGCCTACCCGCCCGGACTCGGGGAAACGATCGAACGGGAAGTGGGTCACTACCGTTTTGCCCCCACTCACGCAGAGATGGCCCTCAACCATAAGCAGTGGATAGGAGAGCTAAAGAGATCGATCCGGAACAGGGAAGAAGTTGCCCTCCACCTGCTTTCCTCCAGGGAATGGAATCTCTCCATGGTTTACTTCATGGAAACCGATACTGTGAAGCATCACCTCTTCCACGAAATCGTCCAGAACGGGGGGTCCAGGCCCGGAAAAGCCGGAAGCGAAGAGGATCCCGTCCTGGAGGTCTATCGGCGCGTAGAAGAGGCGGTACGGAGGATTTACGAGTCCACTGCGGGGGAGGATACAGACGTAATGCTGGTCTCCGACCACGGTTTTGGCCCCCTGAAGTGGATATTTAACGTAAATAGCTGGCTTCTGGAAAAAGGCTACCTCGAGCTCAAGGATTCGGCCGGAATCAGGATGAAACGAGCCGCCTCCCGAGCAGGGTTGAACCAGAAGAACCTGTACAAGATCGGGGATCTGCTCGGCCCCCTGGCCAGGGGAAACGAGTGGGAGATGGAAGGATTTAGCGACATCCTGGGGAGAATGTTCCTCTCTCTGAACGACGTCGACTGGGAGAGGACCCAGGCCTATTCCCGCGGCGGAGTGACCGGGGCCATTCGCCTCAATATAAAAGGCAGGGAGAGACACGGATGCGTTCTTCCGGAAGAAGCCGAGGCCGTGCGGGAGGAGCTGATGGAGGACCTCCGGGAGCTGGAAAATCCCTATACTGGGGAACCGGTCATCGACGAGGTAATGCCAAACGAGGAAGTATATCGAGGACCGAGATCACCCCGGGGACCGGACATCCTCTTTTTGACCACGGACCTGAAGACGGACACCGGAGGGCTGACCGTATTTAAAACAATGGATCCGATAATTCCCGCCTTTGCAATTACCGGGACCCACAGGATGAACGGAGTATTTGCCGCTTCCGGTCCCAGGTTCGGCCGGGAAAAGGAGGTGGACGGGTTGAGCATAAGTGACTCCGCCCCAATCGCTCTCCACGCACTGGGTCTGGAAATTCCATCCTACATGGACGGGAACCCGAGAGAGGAAGTATTTTCCGAGGAGTTCTGGGGAGATAACGAGCCCAGTTATACCGAGGTCGAGCTCCCGGGAGCTAAAGCTAAAGCTAGAGATGCCGATCACGACGAGGAAATTAGGGAGAGGCTGGAAGGTTTAGGTTATCTGGCTTAGCTCCCCTCAATCCGGAACGGGGAAAATCCTAGCGACGCGGCGCATATGTCTGACCGAACCGGGGTTCATCCGAGATACATCGAAGATGAACCCCGGTAAGGGATATTCTAGTAAGGGGATGAGACCAAATCTTTCATAATCAGACTTCATTGAGAGGCACCTGCCACCATGAAGGCAACAGTTTGAGCACGCGAGTCTGGAATTTTCCCGGTCCGGAGTGGGGGGACCCGCCAACCCCTGATGGCAAATAGCTAATCGCTAATCGCTAACGGCAAACCCCCAACAGCTGCATTGATAACTATTTTCGAATCCAATATTATTTTCCGGATTTTATCCGACTTAACCGATACCACTGGAGGTAGTTATGCCCACTTACGGTGACTTGACGGAGGACCCGCTCGAACGCGAGGAAGAGATTCTGGCCTTCTGGGAAGAAGAGGAAATTTTCCAGAGAAGCATAGATCGGGCCGAGGGAAACGAGGAGTGGGTCTTTTACGAAGGACCCCCCACCGCCAACGGCAAACCCCACTTCGGTCACCTGATGGCTCGAGTCTACAAGGACCTCTTCCCCCGGTACAAGGCGATGCAGGGGTATCACGTGGAACGCAAGGGCGGCTGGGATACCCACGGTCTTCCCGTGGAGCTGGAAGTGGAGAAGGAGCTGGGACTGGAGAACAAGGAAGAGATCGAGGAATACGGTATAGAAAACTTCGTGGAAAAGTGCAAGGAAAGCGTCTGGGAGTACAAGCAGGAGTGGGAGAGGATGATCGAACGGATGGGGTTCTGGATAGACCTGGACGATCCCTACATTACCTACGAGGACGACTACATCGAGACCCTCTGGTGGGAGCTGAAGAATATCTGGGAACAGGGACTGCTGTACAAGGGGCATAAAGTCCTGCCCTATTGTCCGCGCTGTGGTACCGGTCTCTCCTCTCACGAAGTGGCTCAGGGCTACGAGATGACCGAGGATCCCTCCATTTTCGTCAAGTTCCCGATCGAAGGCGAGGAAGGCCTGAGCCTGCTGGCCTGGACCACCACCCCGTGGACCATCCCTTCCAACACCGCCCTGGCGGTCAGCGAAGAACTCTGGTACGCCGAGGTGGAGACGGAGGGCCAGCGGTTGATAATGGCCAAGGCACTGCTGGACAAGGTCCTGGGCCCCGATTACCGAACAATCGAGGAGTTCAGCGGCGAGGAGCTGGTGGGGTTGAATTACGAGCCTCCCTACCGACTCTCCGAGGAGGAGGGGGCCTACCGTGTCCACCACGCCGACTTCGTCACCCTGGACGAGGGAACGGGAGTAGTTCACGTGGCCCCCTCCTTCGGGGAAGAGGACGCCGAGCTTGGGGAGGAGAAGGGGGTACCCTTCGTTCAGCCCCTGGACCTGGACGGTAAATTTACCTCCGATTTCCCGCTGGCCGAAGGCGAATTCGTCAAGGAGGCCGACGAGGAGATAGTCCAGGACCTGGAGGAGAATGACTACCTACTGCGCCACGAGACCTACGAGCACGAGTATCCCTTCTGCTGGCGCTGCGATACCCCGCTGCTTTACTTTGCCCTGGATTCCTGGTATATCGAGACCACGAAAAGAAAAGAAGAGATATTAGAGGAAAACCAGAAGATCAACTGGTACCCGGAGCACATGCGGGACGGCCGCTTCGGAGATTTTCTCGACAACCTCAAGGACTGGGCTCTGAGCCGGGACCGGTACTGGGGTACCCCCCTGAACATCTGGACCTGTACCGACTGCGGCCACCAGCTGGCCATCGGGAGCAGGAAGGAACTGGTAGAACACGCGAAGGACGAAGAGCTGGCCGACGAGGTCGAGCTTCATCGCCCCTTTATAGACGAGGTAACCCTGGAATGTCCCCACTGTGAGGGAACCATGGAGCGCGCAGAGCACGTGCTTGATACCTGGTTCGATTCCGGTTCCATGCATACCGCCCAGCTTCACTATCCCTTCGAAAACAGGGAAGAATTTCAGCGACTCTTCCCCGCCGACTTCATCTGCGAGGGTCAGGACCAGACCAGGGGATGGTTTTACACCCTGCTGGTGACCAGCACCCTCCTGCACGGCCAGTCCTCCTTCAAGAACGTCCTGGTCACCGGTTACGGTCTTGACTCCGAGGGGAACGCGATGAGCAAGAGCAAGGGCAACGTAATCGACCCCTGGGAGACCATAGACCGGTACGGGGCGGACGCCATCCGCTGGTACCTCTACTCCTCCACGGCCCCCTGGAAGACCAGAAGGCTGGAAGAGGAAGGCCCGGGCGAGGTCCTCTACAAGTTCCTGGATACGGTTCGAAATACCTACAACTTCTTTTCCCTCTACGCCGAAATAGACGATTTTGACCCGGCCGAGGTGGAACCCGGCAAGCTGGAGCTCTCCCTGTTGGACCGCTGGATCAATTCCCGGTTGAACGGGACGATCGAAGAGGTTACCGCTTCGCTGGACGATTACGACGTACCCGCAGCCACCGCGGCGGTGGAGAAGTTCGTCGACGACCTGAGCAACTGGTACGTCCGCTGCTCCCGGGACCGGTTCTGGAGCGACGAAGAAACGGAGGACAAATTGGCCGCTCACTATACCCTCTACCGGGCCCTGCTGGAGCTGAGCAAGCTCTTCGCCCCCTTTACCCCGTTTTTTGCCGAGGAACTTTACCAAAACCTGGAAGCCGGCGGCGAGGAAAGCGTCCATCTGACCGCCTGGCCGGAGGCTGACCCGGAGCAAATTGACCGCGACCTGGAAGAACACATGGGGGAAGTCCGCCGGCTGACCGCCCTCGGTCGCAAGGCCAGGAACAAGGCGGAGCTTAAGGTCAGACAGCCCCTCAGCGAGCTGATTGTCAAACAAAGCAGAGGCGGGACCGACCTCCCCGAAGAATCGCTCGACCTATTGCGCGAGGAGCTCAACCTGAAGGAGGTAGTCTTTGCCGAGGACCTGGAGAATTATTACGTCCCGGTGGTAAAGCCAGATTACAGTCAGCTCGGCCCCAAATTCGGCTCCCACGCCCAGAGGATCGGGGACCTGATCGAGTCGGAGGACGACGAGCTGCTCGCCGAGGCCCTGGAGCAACAGGGTAAGTTTACCGTAAAGGTCGACGGAGAGTCCTTCGAGGTTACCGGAAAAGAGGTCTCCGTTAGCAGGGAGCCGAAGGAATCCTACGTCCGCGTCGAAGATAAGGATTACATCCTTCTGCTGAACGTCGAGCTGGATCCGGAGCTCCGACAGGAGGGCTACGTCAGGGAGCTGATCCGGCGAGTCCAGCGGCTGCGGAAGGAAGCGGGCTTCGAGGTCACGGACAGAATCGAACTCTACTACCAGGCGGACCGAACCATAGCCAGTGCCATCGAGAACCATTCGGATTACCTCCGGGCGGAAACCCTGTCCCGAAAGTTGCAGTCCGGGGACCTCCCGGCGGGGGCGGATATTACCTCGGAGGAGAGCCTGAACGGGAAGAAAGCAACCTTGGCTCTCAACCGGGTTGTTTGAACTTGCCCCGCTGGGACCGCGTGGAGGCCTTCGTAGATCGCTCCGAGTTCTGGAAGGAATTTATTCACCGGGAGGAGCTTAAATCCACCAACCGCTTCCTGCGGAACTACGGAGAGCTGGAGCCGGGCCTGGTCGTCCTGGCCGAGAGACAGTCCAGCGGCCGGGGAAAAGGGGCACATCGATGGCATTCTCCGGAAGGTGGATTGTGGGTTTCTTTTTCTCTTGGCGGCTTGTCTCCCGGGACCGTCCCGGATTTCTACGTGAAGGTCCTGGAGCTGATCCGAGATCTGCTGAGTGATTACGGGGTTGAGACCAGCGTATCCCGACCGAACGACCTGGTGGTCGAGGGGAAAAAGATCGCCGGGATGCTGGTCGAGGAGTGCGACGACTATTACATTCTGGGGCTGGGAATAAATGTCAACAACGAGGTCTCGGGTATGCCCCGGGCCGTGCGGGAGAATTCGACGTCCATGAAGGAGGAAGCGGGGGAAAGGATCGAGCGCCCCGAGCTGCTGACGAATATTCTCTCCGGGTTCGAGACGTTTTCCGGCCCGGGGAAGAGCTAACGACATTTGACCGACTTATCAACTTCAAAGGGAGGAAAAATGAGCACCCTTACGATTATCGGATCTCAATGGGGGGACGAAGGAAAGGGAAAGATCGCCGACTTGTTGAGCGAGAACGCGGATTGGGTCGTCCGGTTCAACGGCGGGCCCAACGCGGGGCATACTGTGGTCGACGAGCAAGGGGAATTCAAGTTTCACCACCTTCCGTCCGCCAGCCTGCACCAGGAACCCAAGGTGCTGCTCGGTCCGGGAATGGTAATCAACCCCGAAGGCCTGGTGGAGGAACTGGAGCAACTCCAGGATAGCCGGGGATTTCAGCCGGATATCTATCTTGGGGCTCGCGCCCACGTAATTACGCCTTACCATCCCGCCGTGGAGGTCCTGGAGAAGGCCAAGGAGGAAGTCGGAACCACCGGCCGGGGCATCGGGCCCACATACCAGGACAAGGCCGCCCGGAAGGGATTTCGGATCATGGACCTGTGGCGGGACAATTTTCCCGACCGTTTCCACGGTAGACTGGAACGTTTGAAGGAGATCTGGGACGGTCCGGATAGCCTGGAAGAGATCGACGCGGAAGAATTCCTCGACCTGGTGGATCGAGTGAAAGAGCTGGTGCCCGCGGACCGAGTCGTAAACTCCTCCCCGCTGATCAACGAAGCCATCGACGAAGACCAGTCTGTTATCTTCGAGGGGGCTCAGGGGACGCTGCTGGACATAGACTTTGGTACTTATCCCTACGTCACCTCCTCCAATCCCACAATTGGGGGTATCGGCACGGGTGCCGGAGTATCTCCGACCCGGGTGGACCGCCGAATCGGGGTGGTCAAGGCTTACACCACCCGCGTGGGCAAGGGACCGATGCCCACCGAGGACAAAGGTGAGCTGGGAGAAAAACTTCGCGAAAGCGGCGACGAATACGGGGCAACCACCGGAAGGCCCAGGCGCTGCGGCTCGCTGGATTTGGTGGGATTGAGATACGCGGTCCGGCTAAACGACTTCACCGAGATCGCCCTGACCAAGCTGGACGTCCTCTCCGGATTCGAGGAGATCAAGGTCGCCGACCACTATCACAAAGACGGGGAGAAGATCACGGAGTTCCCGCCTTCCGCTGACGAGTTGGCCAAATGCGAGCCCAGCTACATAACCTTCGCCGGCTGGGAGGAGGATATCACTCACGCGGACAGCATGGAAGATCTCCCTTCGGAAGCCAGGGGTTACGTCGATTTCCTCGAAGGGGAGCTGGGAGTCCCCATTTCAATCGTATCCGTGGGTAAGAAGAGGTCTCAGACCATAACCGTCGATTGATGGGAACTTGTACTTCAAAACTTGCCGAGAGTGCCCCTAGCTTGGGGCGGGGTTATTGACTCTTCCTCTCCCTGGATGGGGAAGGACCGAGGTGGGGGTGGAGCTTACAGTTTGAAGCAGCCCGACTCCCTCCGGCAAATAGCAGCCACGACCCCTGTGCCGAGGCGTTGAATTGATGGCGAGACGGACGGAGCCACGGTTATTATATCCCTATTTGACTGAACTTAATCTCACTCATATACTACTAAAGTAAAGCAAAATATTTCCAATGAGAGGTAATGGAGCAATGGGGGATGAAAAGGAATCACTTGAGGGATTGGCCAGAAACTTCCAGGATCTGAAGGATTGGCTATTCGAGGTGGACGGTAAAGTAAACGGGGGCCGGGATTCGGACGGCCGGAACGGGGAACAGGGTCTGGCTGAAAAACTCGCCGAGAAAGTTGACGAAGGGGTTCTGGAGTTTAGCGAGAACACCGACGGGGAAATAGTCTGGAGAGTGAAAAACGGCCAGAAAACCAAGGAGGTAGAGGGAATGGGCGCGGACCAAAAGATCGAGCGCCTGCGAGAAGGGGTGGCTCAATTACAGGAAACCGAAACCAGGGGCGACATTTACAACAAGACTCTGGAAACTACTGAAAACGTTCTGGATTCCGACCTCAGTATACTCTACGTGAAGGCGGAAAGTACTCTTATAGCCCGAGGAGAAGGACTGGCTACGGCCAGGACCAACCCCCTCGATGGCTGGGGTAAAGGATTGCGGGAGATGGTAATGCGAAAGAACGAGGTGATCTGGAGCGGGGAGCTGGAAGAACATTCCCGCTTTGAAGCCTCCGACGAGACGTCTCGTTCCTTTATCAGCGTCCCTGTAGACGATATGGGCGTGATTCAGGTCATCTCTTCCCAGGAGGATTACTTTACCCGGCGGGACGTCGATCTGCTGGAGATTCTCGCTCGGCATTTCGGTGAACGGATCGCCCGGACCGAGGTAGAAGGGGACCTGCGACAGCAGGCCATTCACGATCAGCTGACCGGTCTCTACAATCGCCACTACCTGGACCAGATTATAGCCAAGGAGGCGGAGCGAGCTCACCGGTACGATCACTCCCTTTCGTTTTTGATGATCGATATCAACGGCTTCAAGGAAGTCAATGACTACTATTCTCACAACAAAGGAGACAAGGTGCTGGTGAAAGTTGGGAAACTGCT
>CAYZUF010000011.1:0-16465 GCA_964481645.1 uncultured Thermotogae bacterium | reverse complement strand
CTTTTGTTCTACCTTGTCCATCAGGTACTGGTCGCGCTCCTGGTAGTAGATGGTCGTTTGCACCGGTTACTCACCTCCTTCTCTCCTGGAGGGTGAAATAAGGACAATTTGTAACCTCGAAAGAGAAAAACGGGGAAGAAAGTCAACCAAACGAAAAGGAAAAATAAGTATTGAAAGGGATAAACAGGAAATGCATGAATTGAGACAAGCCAAGACTGCCTCCTCCACGCGATTTAAGGTCAGCCCTGGCAGCTCGGCGGTCCAGCTGGTAGTTGGACCCAAAGCTTTGCGGCCCTGCCTCTCGACAGGTGTGCCTTTTACAAGGTACAAACGTCACCAAAACTGGTTAAATTTGTCTTAATTTTTTACAAACGTTAACATAACATAAAACGGATGGTTTGTCAAGTGGGTGACTATTTGATCCTAGTAAGTAGTATTATTAACTAGTAAACGCTATAGTGAAGGAGCTAGTAACTTTCAGGTTCTTATGTCGCTGGCCTGGATGATTTACCCCCCGATTCGGGAACAAGAGGAGATACCATTAAGCTAGGTCAGAACGAATAGACAAAGCTCAGCCTGACCCTTTCCAGGTTGTCCGGTTTTATGGCGAAACCCGCTCCCATGCTGAACTGGTCACTGAATTTATATTGCGCATTGCTGGTTACCAGGGCAGTGTCAAAGATCGAATTTGTTTCCGTCTCGTCGTTACTCATATCGAAGTACACGTTACCTCCGAACGTTAGGTTAAGGTCTTCGCCGGACTTGTAAAGGGATAAGACCTGGTCGTAGTCGGTTTCCACGTAGAGGCCCTCGTAATCCGAATGGGGGTCAATCAGGTAATCGTCTGCTCTGAGGTCCAGGATGTAAGTATTGGCCGGTCGATACAGATTACCGTCCAGTGCCGTCAGGCTGGAGAGGATAACGTGGCCCAGAGATACGTCGGATATCCCAAATCCCTCTATCTGAAGACCATTGAGGGAACTGGTGGAGTTACTCCCCAAGAGATTGTCAACGTTAGATGTAGTCAGTTCTGTATATACATCAAAGCAACTCCATGCGGTATCCAAACTCGGATGCAGCTGAACGGATTTTTTCTGGGAAGTGAACGTAAGATCAACGTCGAAACCTAGGAGATCGTCTTCCTTGCCCAGGCGAAAAACTGGAGGGCTAAACTGGAATGGGTCGTTAAAGCTCCTGACCCTATGCGTAGTACTTGTCTTTTCACTATCCGCGTTTGGTATCACCCTTCCCCCTATTGTAGCCGGAAGAGCGGGTGATACTTCTGTTTCCTCTCCTTCTTCGGGATCCGCGCGCTGGGGGTTGGAGGCCGTAAAAGCGAAAGAGGCCTGGCAGTTCACCAGAGGTTCCGACGAGGTCGTAGTTGCAATCATTGACGCCGGTATCGATAGATCGGTTCCCGCTTTGGAGAAACATTTATGGAATAACGATGATGAAGTACCGGCCGATGGAGTAGACAACGACGGTAATGGCTACGTGGACGACGTCAACGGCTGGGATTTTCGGGAGAGGGAATCGCTCGACTCAGCTTCTGACTCTCTCCACTATCACGGGACTTTCATTGCCGGGTTGGTGGCTTCCAGTTACGATAAAAACACCGGAGCAGGAGGAGTAGCTCCCAATATCTCGTTAATGGATCTGCGGTTTCTCGATTCCGGCGGCAGGTTTTATACTTCCGACTGGAAGAAATTGGCCAACGCGGTAAATTACGCGGTGGATAATGGAGCAGATATCATTAACCTCTCCCTCTACGCCAGCATAGCTCCCCCGGGTTTTGTCCGAGAGTCCATGGAACGGGCTGAGTCAGAAGGGGTCTTGGTAGTGGGGATATCCGGAAATGACGGGAACAGACTTGGGTACTTTCCCTCCTGGGACGAAGTCTTCAGCGTGGGGTCCGTCGACCAGTCCGGTAAGGTGAGTGATTTTTCCAACTACGGCCCCGAGGTAGAGCTTGTGGCCCCCGGAGAACGGGTCCTGTCCTTTAAGCCGGGCGGGGAACTGGCAACGGGATCCGGAACGTCCTTTGCCGCGCCTCACGTCGCGGGCTCCGCCGCTCTGATACTTTCGAAGAACCCGAACATTAGCCTCCCCGAACTGAAAGAGGTGCTGCGGCAGTCCGCTCGGGATATTTCCGACCCGGGTCAAGACGAACTATCGGGCCACGGGATCGTCGATACTCATGAATCTTTGAATAAGATAAATGTATCTGGAAAGCAATAAGGTTCTGGTACTGGAGTGAAGAGCCCCGCACCTTGGTGCCCGGTAGTTGACTTCCCCCCGCGAGCGGCCTTGGAAGTGGCAATTGGTTTCCATTATATTTAAACATATAGGTCGATCCATTTAGTTCTATTGCCGGGAGGTGGGACCTTTGAATAACGTGAATGTAAGCTCTCAATTCTTTATTGTGATCGTTCTTTCTCTTACACTCTTCCTCTTTGGAACAGTTGCCTCCGCACTTGAAGCTGAAGATAGTAGTATTCAGACTCCCTCTCAACAGATAGGCGAGGGGGCCAGAGAAGTGATCGAGGCCGAGCTTTCCGAAATGTTTGAGAACGGGGACTCGGGGCTAGCTTCGCAGGCAGAGGACTTGATCGAGGCCGGGGTGCCGCCCGGTATCCTCGTTTCCGTGGTCAAGTCGGTGGGAACCGACCATCTGGAAGCGGAAGAACTCGGAGGAGTTTTTGACCGATTACGGGAAGAGGTCGTGGACGGAGATACGCCAGCCGGTGAGGTAATCAAGTCAATCAAATCCGACCATCAACTGGCCGAAAGGACGGAGCAGGCTACCCAGGCCAGTCTTACTGAAGAACAGAGAGCGACGGAAAACGAGGGTTCGCCTCCGGAAACCGAGACCTCTCGGAAAGAGGGCGCCGAAGAGAAGGGTCCACCCGATAAGGCGGAGCAAGGGAAGCCCGAGGAGAGTGGCCCACCGGGGCGAGCAGGACCCACCGACGCCGAGGGGACCTCGGACCAGCCGAGCGAACCGGATGAGGATGAAAGTGAGGAAGTTGAAGACGAAGACGATGACTCGGCCGCTGAGCCTGGTCCCCCCGCAGATAAAGGCAAACCGGAGGACCCGGGCAGGAACAAAGGCAACGGTCGATCCGAAGAAGAGGAAGAAAAGGAGAAAGGGCGTTCTAACGAAGCAGGCCAATCCGATGATAGAGGATCGGGAAAGGGAACAGGAAGGGGGGAAGGTTAGGTTAATAGCTTCCCTTTTCGGAGTATATAATATAAGGAACCAAAAGTTACGAAACGAGGAAAATAGATCAGTGCTTCGTCCGAAGTCAGTTCCTGTTGCCCTCAGAAAGGTTTCTGAGGGCTCTTTTTCTTTTGTTGATTTAATCCTCTCGTAGGGTGATATCCAGGTCCCTCCCCCTGACATTATGGCGGCTAGTCCGGTGCCCGCCGAGGCTTTGCCCGTTAGGGTCAAGGGGGAAGTGCCTCCGTAAGTCGCTATGTAGGAGTTTTCTCATCACCCCGGCTGTTGATTGGGGAGGAGCGGCCTTTTATCATTTAACTAGTGGTTTAAGTGCTCTACCGAAACTTAACGAGAAAGCCCTCCAGTACGCACCTGGCACTCTAAGTTCGTATTCCAATTATTCCGAAAGCCGGGTTTCAGGAGAGGCTTGGAGACCCTTACTTGGGGTTATTGACTTAAAGTCGAGAATCAGCAGAGGAGGTAAGTAAATGGACAATTTCAGATTTCACAACGATACCGAAATCATTTTTGGTAAGGGGAAAGAAGAACAGGTCGGAGAGGAAGCGGCGAGATACGCCGACAAGGTTCTCTTGCACTACGGTGGAGGAAGCATCAAGAAGTACGGTACTTATGACACCGTTGTGGAGTCCTTACAGCAAGCGGGACTGGATATAGTGGAGCTGGGTGGGGTTCAACCGAACCCCCGGTTGAGTCTGGTCAGAGAAGGAATAGAGCTCTGTAAGCGAGAAGGAGTGGGGCTCATTCTGGCCGTGGGCGGTGGAAGCGTGATCGACTCCTCAAAAGCCATTTCGCTCGGAGTGACCAGCGATAAGGACATCTGGGAGTTTTACAAGGGAGGGGACGAGGAAGAACCCGAGGAGGTCCTGCCGGTGGGAGTTGTATTGACCCTGGCTGCGGCCGGAAGTGAAGCCAGCACGGGATCGGTGATAACAAAAGAAGAGGGTAAGCTCAAGCGGGCCTTCAACGATGAGGAGCTGAGACCGGAGTTCGCGGTCCTCAACCCGGAGCTGACCACCACTCTGCCCGAATACCAGACGGCCAGCGGGGCGGCTGACATAATGGCCCACGTCATGGAACGCTACTTTACGAACACCCAAAAGGTGGGGCTGACCGACAGGCTCTGCGAGGGAACCCTGAGAACCATTATCGACAACCTGCCGCGGTTGATGGAGGACCCGGGTGATTACGACGCCAGAGCGGAGGTGATGTGGGGTTCGACCGTTGCCCACAACGATCTCCTGGGGACCGGCCGCGAGGAGGACTGGGCCTCACACGCCATCGAGCACGAGATAAGTGGGATATACGACGTGACTCACGGAGCCGGTCTGGCCGTGATCTTTCCGGCCTGGATGAAGTACGTTTACGACCATGACGTGGAAAGATTTGCCCAGTTTGCCCACCGGGTCTGGGGAGTAGAGACCGACTACCATTCCCTGGACAGGACCGCCCGGGAGGGAATATATAGGACGGAAGAGTTCTTTTCTCGGATTGGCCTGCCCACCCGGCTGTCAGATATGGACGTTGACGACTCCCGAATCGAAGAGATGGCCGAAAAGTGTACCCAGAATGGACCGGTGGGGAACTTCGTCGAGCTGGACACGGAAGACGTAGTGGAGATCTATCGTCTGGCACTGTAAGTCTAATAGAGAGTCTACCGTCCCGGAGCGAACCAGTCCTCGCTCCGGGTTTTGTTTTATCCGGAATCTTGAGGGTGGATAACCTGGCCCTCCCGCCCCTTCTCCGCTGAAAGAATTGTCATCCTTCTATCTCCGCTCCGCCAGCTTGCCTCCCGCGCAGGAGTAAGAGAGTCAGGGTGAGCGCCACCGCCAGGACCACGGTCAATTGCATGGCCAACTCGATCGAAAAGTAGTCGGTTACCACGCCAACCAGGGGAGGGAAAGCGGAGAGAGCCAGTGCGGAGCAGGTCATGGCCAGTGCATTTATTGGACCGCTGTGCTCGGGTGAAGCAGTTGTACCCAGGGCAAGCAAGGTGGGGAAGTTGCTGGATAGGAAGAGTCCGCTGAGCAGGATTAGAGCCACCTCCACGTATCCGGTGGTAAAGAAGAAAGCTAGTCCGAGTAAGGCTATCATGAATATCCCGTTGATCAGTGCGATAGAAGTAAGTCGAACCCGTTCGGCAAACCAGCTACTTATCAGCCTTCCCGGCACGTAGGCGAGAAGAAAGAGGGAGAGGGAGAAGTTACCGAAACTATGGCCGAAACTACCCTTTAAGTAGTAGGGAAGCCAGGTAAAGATTATCCCTTCTATACCCACGTTGAAGACTATTCCCAGCAACATCCCAATTATCTCCGGCCGTTGGAGGATTTGTGTTAATTTCAACCAGGAGAGCTCCCTTTCGCCGAACTCCGAAGGATCCAGGTTTTGCCTGAACAAGTAAAAGACCAGGGGAAGGTAAAGGAAGCCAAAGAAGAGATAGATAGACCGCCAGTTTCCGGTCAGCAATAGAATTCCGTTGGCCACTAGGGGTCCGCTGGCCGCGCCCAGGGCCCAGAGGGCGCCGTGGATATTATAGATACGTCCGAATCGTCCGGGGTAGAGGTGATTCAGCACAGGGCGGTCCAGCCCTCGAAAGAGGCCCGCACCCAGACCACGGAGAACTAAAAATAGCAGAAAAATAAAGTAGAGCGGAGAAAAACCCATCAGAAATGTGACCAGCGTGGTCAGGGCCATTCCGGTTAACATGAACTTTTTCACGGAGATGTGGCCTGCTCCCATGCCGGCAGCCAGGACCGTAAAGGTGAAGCCGAGCGTTCCCATCGGGGCGACCAGTCCAAGCAGGCTTTCCGATACCCCGAAGGTGGTCTGGAAGTTGGGTAAGAGGGCACCCCGAAGTTGCATCACTGCCCCGTTGAGGAAGGCAAATGTAAATATGATAAGCGACCAGCGAAAACGAGATCCATATTTGAGGCTGTATTTGTTCAATGGGAAGATCGTACTCACCTGAGAAACAATGATCGACTTTGTATTCGATAATGTCAAGGGAGATCTCAAGGAAGCTAAAAAGGTGGAAGTTTCTTCGGTCCCGCCCGAACTAAAAATTCACGGGCTTCTTGTAATGTCGACCCGGTGCAGTTAATTTTGGTATTGATCGGGGTGAAGCTTCGGTTAATGGGGGAGGGACAGTATGTAGGACCAGTATATGTCCACAAGACGTGCTCTTTTCCTTCCAGCCCGAGTTTGTCCGCCCGAAGATAACTTAATTGGTGTCGGGAAGACTTAGACTGGTCGCCGCCAAAACTTTCCATCGATAGAGGGAGGTGTAAACCTTGTGTAGGCTTAATAAGGGTGCTTTGGAAAATCTATTGACCGGAAAGCTCGATCGAAGGCGCTTTCTGGGGATTCTAACCGGGGCTTCGCTTTCCTGGGCCATGGGATCGGAGAGCTCTCTCGCCCAGACTGCTTCAACCGGGAATCCCAGCGAATCGGGGGAAACGAGGGTTGCTGTAATTAAGACCGACTCGCGAAAGGAAGGAATGGAACGAGCGATCTCCGCCCTGAACCTGGAGAGGGAATTTGACGGTAAGGAGGTTCTTATAAAGCCCAATTTTAATACTGCCCATCCCTTCCCGGCTTCGACACATAACGAGACGCTGATTCAAACGATAAAGGGGCTCAGACGACGGGGAGCCGGGCCAATCACCCTAGGAGAAAGGAGCGGGCCGCCACCCACCGACCGGGTCTTTGAGAAGAAGGGCATTTACGGTCTCTCCGAAGAGCTTGACTTCAACCTGGTAAACTTCGACCAGCTACCGGAAAAAGACCTACCCCTACAAAAACCGGAAGCTAGTCACTGGGAAGATGGTTTCCGCGTTGCCCGGCCCGTGATCGAGTCCGAGAAGGTCGTCTCCACCTGCTGTTTGAAGACCCATCAATTCGGTGGTGAGTTTACCATGTCTCTCAAGCTTTCCGTGGGGATCGTCCCCAGGGAAGGGTACAATTACATGAGCGAACTCCATTCTTCTCCTCGGATGCGGGAGATGATCGCCGAGATCAACCAGGTCTATTGGCCGGATCTTATCGTTATGGATGCCATGGAGGTATTTACTGACGGTGGCCCCTCATCCGGCGAGCGGAAAGCGGCGAACCTGATTGTTACCGGAACCGATCGGGTGGCCGTCGACGCGGTGGGAGTAGCTATACTGAAGCTCCTCGGATCTAACCGGGAGATTATGGAGACGGAGGTATTTCAGCAGGAACAGATCAGACGAGCGGTAGAGCTGGACCTCGGCGTGGACGATCCGGATAAGATCGAGCTGGTCGGAAACCGGGCGGCCGCCGGGACGATAGAAGGGATCCGAGCAAACCTCTCCGAGGGGTGATAAGGGTGGGACCAAAGATAAAGATAATCCTTGATCAGAATTCGCTCCGGGCAGAGTTAAACGAGACGGAGACGGCGAAGGCGATAGCTGAGGAATTACCGGTGGAGTCCCGGCCTAACTTCTGGGGGGACGAGATTTACTTCAGTGTACCCGTAGATCTGGATGAAAACGAGCATCCCGAGACGGAGCTTACAGTGGGAGATCTGGCCTACTGGCCCGAGGGGAGCGCTTTCTGTATTTTCTTCGGGCCAACCCCGGCCAGCGAGGGCCCCGAACCCAGACCCGCTTCACCGGTAACGGTAATCGGCCGCCTGGTAGACGACCCGGAGCTGTTGAGGAACGTCGATTCGAGTTCTATTTCGAGTATCGAAGTCGAGAAACACTAGTATCTCGTCCGAGATATTTTTATCCCTTGGGTCTAGACTGGAAAATCCCGCTATAAACCTCTAGGAGGTACTCGAGTCAATTACTCCGCAGCAAGCTGCGAGGCTTCCTCGGCAAGTTTTGGTGAAGTATCGGGTCGATCCGTAAGGTCCGTCCCCCGGCAAAGAGAAACCCCTCTATCCCGTTTTCCAGGGATAGAGGGCTCTTATACTCTATCCGGAGACTTTGCCAGGGGTCGACCCTGGTTGCCGCCAACTTCAGCCTTGCTAACTCCTTACCACCTGTGGTGGACCCCCGGTTTCACGTAATCTTCGTAAATTTGGGCTATTTCGCTCATTCTCTCGGAGGATAGCTCCGGCAGTTCGCTTGCCTCCGTGTTATCCCTGACCTGCTCCTCGTTTTTCGCGCCGGGAATGACCGTACTCACCTCGGAGTGGGTAAGTATCCATTTGAGAGCCAGCTGGGCCATGGTAAACTCCTCCGGCTTCAATTGTTCGAGCTCGTCCACGGCCCTTAAGCCGGTTTCGAAGTCAACTCCGGCGAATGTTTCGCCCACGTCGAAAGCTTCTCCCTCTCTGTTGAAGTTGCGATGATCGTTTTCGGGAAATTCCGAATCGAGACTGTATTTACCGGTTAGCAGGCCGCTGGCCAGGGGGACCCGGGTGATTACCGCTACGTCCTTCTCCCGAGCACGTTCGAGGAAGAGATCCGCCGGCCGCTGCCGGAAGATGTTGAAGATTATCTGGACGCTGGCCAGCCCGGGATATTCGATCGCCTTCAATCCCTCCTCGACCTTTTCCACGCTCACCCCATAGTAGCGTATCTTTCCCTCTTGGACGAATTTCTCCATGGCCTCGAATACCCGGGGTCGATAGTAAACATCGGTGGGCGGACAGTGTAATTGGACCAGGTCGATCGTATCTACCCCCAGATTCTTCAGGGACCGATCCAAAAAACGTTCCAGGTCCTCTTCCGTATACCCGGAAGCCCGGTGGGGGTCCAATCTCCTGCCGAACTTTGTGGCCACGTAGATCCGCTGGTCGGTTTCGTCCAGAACCTCGCCTATTCTCCTTTCACTGCGACCGTCACCGTAGACGTCGGCGGTATCGAAGAAGTTCACTCCCCGCCTGATGGCCTCTTGTAACACTTCTAGCGCCTGGTCTTTGTTTACGGATCCCCAGGCGTCGCTTCCCAGAGCCCAGGTTCCCAGACCGACCTCGCTGACCTTCCAGTCCGTCTTGCCAAATCTCCTATATTTCATCTTTCAAACCTCCTCAAGATGATGATCTAAAAGCTTGAACCTCTAAAACAGTCCGTTAAACCAGATTTATAAACTTTACCAGCTTGGGCCTCAGTTCCGTCAGCTTCCGCTTCGGGCCACCGGGGCTTTGGCAGGACCTGCTCCACGCCTCCGGAGCCCCCCGGATGGCCCCTGGAATTCACACCCTCGGTTCCTACTGAGAAGATAAGGTCTG
The DNA here is from genome assembly GCA_964481645.1 of uncultured Thermotogae bacterium. Lineage (GTDB taxonomy): Bacteria > Bipolaricaulota > Bipolaricaulia > M55B111 > M55B111 > JAGXLP01. The sequence goes on along the minus strand of CAYZUF010000011.1, from coordinate 7,025 downwards.
AGTTCCTCCGAGTCAACCGGACGGCAATTGCAGGGAGTAGCGATCCGGGTTTCCGGGCCGGTCCTCGAAGCTTGAAATTCCCCCTCTTATTCCGGAGGGTACCCTTGAGGATCTGTAAAAGTGAGGCCGTTGTCATTATTATTGTAGGTGTTACCGATTGGCTAACCGGTAAGGAGTGATAGTATGAAGAAAAACGTGGGAGATCTGGATGGCAAGATAAGGAGCAGACTGGGGCTGATTTTGATATTGGTCGGAGTCCTTGGTTTGGTCGGGCTGCTGACAATTGGTCTGGTAGTCGAGATCCTCTTGCTCGTAGTCGGCTTGATTTCACTGGTCACCGCCACCACCAGGACCTGTGGCATCTATTCCTTCCTGGGGATAGATACCACCGAGAAGGAAAGTTAGGATGGAACGGAGATCGTCTGTTCTGCGGCCGGATTAAACACCACTGGATTAACTGAGGAAGCGATGACCGAGACCGACGTGTCGTTTGTAATTCTGGGCGGGACGGGAGATCTGGCCAGGAAGAAGTTATTTCCTTCCCTTTTTAACCTCTATCAAAAGGGTCGGCTGGGGGAGTTCGACGTAGTTGGGACCTCGAGGAAAGACCTCTCCCGGGAGCAGTACGTTCGCCGGATCGGATCCGGGCTAAAGGAGGAACCCGGATGGGAGGGCTTTCGCCGACGGATTCGTTTCTCCCGGCTGGATTTCTATCAGTCAGGGGATTACGGGTCCCTGAAGGAGGAACTACTCGACTGTAGCGACCATCGACTGTTTTACCTGGCGACTCTTCCCCGCCACTTTGACGTCATTACGGACAATCTGGCCGAGTACGGTCTGGTAACCGAGAGCAGCAAGGTTCTGTACGAGAAACCATTTGGTGATAACCTCCGGACCGCGAAGAGGTTGAATAGCTGTATTAGGGACCTCTTCCCCGAGGAAAAGATTTACAGGATCGATCATTATCTGGACAAGGAGCTGGTGGGAAATCTCGCCATGTTGAGATTCTCCAATTCCATATTTGAACCGATTCTGACCGGGGAGTACGTGGATCACGTTCAGATAATCGCCAGCGAGGACTTCGGAGTCGGGGACAGGGGCGAGTTTTACGATCAGTACGGAGCCGTAAAGGACTTCTTCCAGAGCCACCTTCTCCAGCTACTTTCCCTGGTCGGCATGTCTACCCCGGAGAAGCTGGACGCCAGGAGTATCAGGGATCAGAAGTTGGAGGCCCTCCGCGGGGTCAGGGTATTGAGATCGATTGCCGGTCAGTACCGGGGATACCGATCGGAAGATGGAGTAAAAGAAGACTCGGGGACGGAAACCCTGGCCGCGGTTAAGGCCGAGGTCGACCGGCCCCGGTGGAAGGGGGTCCCGTTTTATCTGTTGTCGGGGAAGAAGCTGGTGAAGAAGTATGCTCGGATCTATATTCAATTTAAACGAACCACCCAGGAAAGGTTTGAGAATGGCGAGACCAGGCCCAACGCTCTGGTGATAAGCATACAACCGGATCAGGGTATATATTTCACTATCAATACCAAGGTTCCGGGCGGAATGAGGACGGAACCAGCCAGAATGGAGTTCTGCCACGACTGCCACCACGGCCCGAATACGCCCAGTGCATACGAGAATTTACTCTTCCAGGCAGTATCCGGGGACCAGCGCTACTTCGTCCGTTACGACGAAATAGAAGAGCAATGGAGAATAGTGGAGCGGATGGATACACCGAAACCCTTCACCTATAGTCCGGGGGAGGTGCCGGAGGAGGTAGAGGAGTTTATACCCGGTAATTCCTGGCACGGACTGGCCTAGCCGGGGTACCCACTTTTTCATTCTTCCCTCCTTTCGTTCAGGATCCGGGTTAAGACCTCCTCTGCCGAGTTGTCTTCGTCTATCCTGATGAAGGAAAAGTTGCCCCCTTCCTCTCTGAAGTTTTCGACCAGGAGCCTGTCGTTGAAAGTATCCCCGAGGTAAAGGCCGGGCTCGTCGCCCACCAGAGACTCGAGCGCCCGGGGATCCGGCTTCCGGTACTGGTCACCAGTTATTACGTTGCGCAAACGGTAACCGAGGACCCGCGATGCAAGTTCCACCTCCTGCCTGCTCCTTCCGGTAAAAAAACCCAGTTTGAACTGATCCCTTATCCTGTCCAGCAGGTCGGTACCCACCAGGGGTTTTTCCCTTCGCCACAATCCATCCCGTCGATCGTCCCCCAGGTACAGCTCGTCGAATACTGGTTTGATCCTATCGCGGTCGATTCTTCTTCCCGCCCGTTCCCGGATCCAGTCCAGTCCCTTTCCCTCCGGAAACTGGTCCCTTAGCCCGCCCGGATTCGGGGCAATCCGGGCAAGAACGAGGGCTTCGGTGACCTGGTAATCGTCGCCAAAGCGTCCCCGGCTTCTGAAACTCCTGAGGGTCCGGAGGGGTATTGAAGCCTCGACTTCCAGCTCTTCGAGAAGGGCTTCGGCGGTCAGCTTTACGGTACGGTCGTAGCTTTCACTCACATCTATCAGTACCCCGTCAATATCCAGGACAACCCATTTCCAGTTTCTCAATTCCTTTTCTCACCCCCGGGCTGGCCGGACGCCGTTAACTCCTCCAGAGTCTCAATTACCTGATCGTTTTCCTCTTTCTTCCCCACGGTGACCCGTATTTTGTCCGCGAGCCGGCCCGAAAAGGTGCGGACGGCGATCCCTTTATCCCGAAAGTACTCCCCGGCGTCCACGTCCATCAGGAGGAAGTTCGCCCGGCTGGGATAACAGATTTCCTCGAAGTTGCCGTAGATCCTCTCTCGCTCCTCGACTATGAACTCCACCCTTTCCTGGACTAGGTCGTAGTTGTCGAGAAGCAGTCCGGCTACCCGTAAGGAGATGGAGTTCGTGTTGTAGGGCGGTTTGGCCCTTAACAGATAATCAATGATCCGTTTATCCCCCACGGCGTAACCGACTCTGGCCCCGGCCAGGCCGAAGGCTTTGGAGAAGGTCCGCAGGACCAGCAGGTTATCGTAACTTTTGATCAGGTCCAGATTGGTCCGGCCGGAGAAGTTCGCGTAAGCTTCGTCCAGAATCACCGGAGCCCCCGTATCCAGGATTGCCACGATCTCCTCCCTGGGGAAAGTGTTGCCGGTGGGATTATTGGGTGAGCAGAGGAATACCGCCGCCGGGTTGGTCAAGTTATCCTTTATTTCTTGAAGTTGAAGGTCGAAATTTTGGTCCAGGGAGACGGGTGCGACCTTTAACCCGTTGATCCTCGCATAAAACCCGTACATGGAAAAGGTGGGAGGGGTGGTTACCACCTGGTCTCCCGCAAATAGCCGGGCTGAATAGGAAATCAACTGGTCGGATCCGCTCCCCACGGCCACGTTGTCTACCTTCAGACCGTGGAAGTCGGCCAGTTTCCCCCGAAGTCGGTCCCCGTCGGGGCTGGGATAGCGATTGAAGGAAATCCGAGCCAGTTCGTCCCGGATCTTCCCCTTGAGCTGGTCCGGCAGGGAGAAAGGCGATTCGTTCTTGTCCAGCCTGACTTCCGGGGATCGGTCCTCGGTCCGGTAGGGGGTGAGTTCCCCGATCTCGTCCCTGATTTTCATCCTCTCCTCCTTTTTAGCTCTTTCATTACCTCCCCGAGCTCGACCTCCCGGGTCCGCAGCAGTACGAGCAGGTGGTAGATCAGGTCCGCCGCCTCGTGGACGACGTTTTCTTTGCTCGAGGAGAGAACCAGCTCCATTGCTTCCTCCCCGACCTTTTTCCTGATTTCATCTTTCCCCCGTCCGAAAAGCTTAGAAGTGTAGGAATCCTTCCGGGGGGAGGTATGTCTATCCTTGATCACTTCTTCTAACTCTTTCAGGACGTTCAGGGAGTAATCGATACTTCCTTCTTCCACTTTCGGCTCGCCGAGATCCCGGTAGAAGCAACTCTTTTCGCCCGTGTGACAGGCCGGTCCCTGCTGGTCCACTACCATCAGGAGGGCGTCCCCGTCACAGTCGATCTTCACTTTCTCCACGACCTGAACGTTCCCGCTGACTTCCCCCTTTTTCCTGATCCTCTCCTTGCTCCGGGAATAGTAGTGACCATGGCCCGTGGAGAGCGTCAGGCGGAGTGCTTTCCGGTCCATGTAAGCGAGGGTCAGCACCTCCCCGCCCACGTCCTGAGCGACGACCGGTACCAGTCCGCTCTCGTTCCAGGAAACCTCATCCAGCAGTTCCGCTTTGTTTTCTGACATTGATCCCCCTTTCCGATAAATAGCTTTTCACCTGCTTAATCGAGTATTCGCCGTAATGAAATATCGAGGCCGCCAGAGCAGCACTGGCCCCCACTCCAAAGGCCCGGCGAAAGTGTTCCGGCTCCCCGGCCCCGCCAGAAGCGATCACCGGGATATTCACTGCCTCCGCGATTCTGGCGGTCAGCCCCAGGTCAAAACCTTCCTTGGTTCCATCCGCGTCCATCGAAGTTAAAAGGAGCTCGCCCGCCCCAAGCTTCTCCGCGCGCTTTGCCCAATCGACTGCGAGAATACCCCGCCCTTTCTTCCCACCGTGAGTATGGACTTCCCATCCTCCTTCGACTCTCTTTCCGTCGATGGCCACCACCAGGTTCGAGCTCCCGATGACCTCCGAGGCTCTCCGGATTAGCCCTGGATCCTCCACGGCCGCCGTATTGATGAAGACCTTGTCCGCCCCGTTCCTGGCCAGCTCTCTGACCCCCTCGGCGGAGCGGATCCCCCCGCCCACCGTGAAGGGGATGTATAGGTTTCGAGAAACTTCCCTGGCCAGATCCAGCAGTACCCCTCGGCCCTCCCGGGAAGCGGTAATATCCAGGAAGACCAGTTCGTCGACTCCGGCATTTTCGTACTCCCTGGCCAGCTCCACGGGATCCCCGGCGTCCCTGATTTGTTTGAACTGGATTCCCTTGACCACTCGTCCCTCCTTCACGTCCAGCGCGGCCACGATTCGTTTAGCCAGCATCCTTATCACCAAACCTCTCTACCGCTTCTTCCAGGTCCAGCGTCTCCTCGTAAAGGGCCCTGCCAATTATTCCCCCGGTGAATCCTCGTTCCTCCAGCGCTTGTAGGTCTTCCAATTTGGTTATACCACCCGCGTAGATTACCTCTCCCCCGCCGTTCCCCGGGAGATTCCTCGGAGGGGATATTCCTTCCAGTCGTCCGTCCGAAGAGACCGAGGTAAAGATGAACCTGTCCACGTACCTTTTTAGCTTTCCGAAGGCTTCCTCCGGTCCCAGATCGACGCTCCTTTTCCAGCCTTCGACTGCCAGGCCTTCCGGGCCCAGGTCCAGGCTTACCGTAATCCCTTCAAACCCCTCCACCGCTCTCTTCAGAAAGTCCGCCTCCAGGGCTTTGGTCCCCAGGATCGGGTTTTCTACCCCGATCTTCTTTACCGCCTCCAGGGTTTCCGTGGTTCTTATCCCTCCCCCGAGCTGGATTCCGAGCCCCGTCTTCGTCCGGATATTCTCCACCACCTTGAGGTTTTGGAGGTTTCCGGAAAAGGCTCCGTCCAGATCCACCACGTGTATCTTGTCCACGTGGGGGGCGAAGCGCTTGGCAATTACCACCGGATCCCCGTAGTCCTTTTTCGTCTCCTTTCTTCCTTCCTTCAGCCGGACCGCCTCTCCGTCCATCAGGTCGATCGCCGGGTAAATTTTCATCTCCACTAGAGCTCCTTGAAATTTTTCAATACCTGACGTCCGATCTCCCCGGACTTTTCCGGGTGAAACTGGACCCCGAAGACTCCCTCCCGGCGGATCGCGGAAGGGAATTTTTCCGTACGATTCTCCAGTTGGTACTCGGTAGTAGCCGCGATCAGCTCCCGGCTTCGGGGGGCAACCCGATAGGAGTGGACGAAATAGAAGTAGGAACCTGGTTCAACCCCGTCCCACAAAGGGTTGTTCCCGGTCGGGAAGACCCGGTTCCAGCCGATGTGCGGGGAGGCCGCCGTCGGTAGCTCGGTTATTTCACCGGAAAGAACCCCCAGGCCCCGGCCCCGGCCCTCGGGACTGGCTGGGAATAACAGCTGCATCCCCAGGCAGATTCCCAGAAATGGGGTGCCCGCCTCGATCCTCTCTAGTAGAAGGTCTCTGAGGGGGTCCAGTTGCTTCGCCACTTCCCCGAAATTACCCACCCCGGGAAGAACCAGCTTGTCGGCCCCTTCTATCTCCTCTGGGTCTCCCGTAATCTTTCCCTCCAGGGCCTTCTCCACGTTGGCAAAGTTTCCCACGCCTAGGTCCACCACGGCGATCACTTTAACCACCCCTTGGTGCTTTCAATTCGATCCGCGGGTTGCCTGGCCTGCCGGAGGGCAAAACCCAGCGCCTTGAAGGCGGCTTCGAGTAGATGGTGCGAATTGGTCCCGGCCAGCTCTCGCAGGTGGATGGTGGCCTCCAGCGATCGAGAGAGCGCCGACAGAAACTGTCGGCTCAAGGTAAGGGAAAATCCTTCCTCCTTTTGCTCGGGATCGAGAGAACAGGCCAGGTAAGGCCGGGATAGGTCTACCGCGGCCAGTACAAGGGCTTCGTCCATGGGGACGAGAGAACTACCGTATCGGGTTATCTTCGTTCCCTCCAGGTCCTCTCGAAGTGCTTCACCCAACAGGAGTCCGGTATCTTCCCACAGGTGATGCCGCATATCCCAGCTGGCGGAGACTTCCCCGGGCGTATCCAGGTAAAACAGGAGGGTGGTCAGCAGATGGTCTAGTACCTGGTCGCCGGTGGCAACCTCCATCTTTTTTTTCAGTTCGATCCTGATTTCAACTTCCTCGGTCTTTCTTCGCATCCTCTCTCACCTCCAGAGATTTCCTGTGGGCGGTCATTCCTTCTATTTTGGCAAGTCTCTTCCCCAGTTCTCGAATTTCCGTGAATTCCTTCTCGCTGGTCCGGGCGAAGCTGATCCGTTTGACGAAATCACCGACGGTAAGGACAGAGCCGAACCGGGCCGCCCCGCCGGTCGGTAGAACGTGGTTCGGTCCCAGGCAGTAGTCCGCGGCGGCGGAGGGGGTAAATTCCCCGACGTAGACAGCTCCCGCG
>CAYZUF010000010.1:0-18533 GCA_964481645.1 uncultured Thermotogae bacterium | reverse complement strand
GGAGTTATCGCCGCGGTAATTGGGACATGGTAATCGGAGTTTTCCACAAGGGCAGGTTCAATACCGATTTATCCCAGAAGATCAGCCCCCATCTCTCAGGTCAGAGAGTCCTTTCCGTGGCCCTCTGGGAAAAGCTGGACAAATCAAAAGCCGAGGAATTTGGGGTCGAAATGGCTTTGACCAAACTATCACTGCGGGAAAATCTCTCCACAACCAAGGTCAAACTAACCGGGGTCAGCCACGTAATGAAGGAAGAAAAGAGAGGATTCACGGAAGGACTTAAGTCTCGACTGAAAATGTACGGAAATATTATCAAAACCACCTTCACCCCTACCAAGCTAAACGACTGAAGCTCTCCCCAGGGCTGGAAGTCCTCCCGTCAAGGGGATAAGGATAGAAAGTTAGTTCTATTGACAAAGGGACAACCTTCATCTATAATGTGGTTGTAGAATAATCAACTCGTCGTCTCGAAGCCCTTCACAAAGTTATACTTTCAAAACAGGAAGAGAAATTACCGCTAGCCGATCTTATTCGTATATCGACAGGAAGCACCACCGGGAGTCTAACTGACCGGGAAAGCAAGTTACACGACGAGAGGCGTGTTGGGAAGTGGTCATGAAAACCCCGACAGGATAGATCGATTGCCAGGTAACCAGGCGTAGTTGATCGATTTGCCAAGCAAGAGGAAAATTGGAGTGGCAAGATTTGCAGGAAGAAGAACCCACCGGAGAAAAACCGGTCTCCGTTCGCACGGACAATCGACGAAATAGAGTTAGGCTAATGTACTTCCTCTTAACGCAGAAGTCAATACTATCCTATCCTCTTTGCACCTCCACTGTAAGGATACGGCACTAGAAATTTTACGAACTTTTGAGGTGAGTTAATTGGAACTCAAAGAGCTGAGAGAGAAGAACCTGGATGCATTAAAGGAAATAGCGGACGAATACGAGATAACGCTGAATTCAAAGAACAAGGAAGATCTCATATATTCCATTCTGGAAGCAGAAGCAGAAGAGCAAGGACAGGGCTTTTCCGAAGGCATTCTGGGGATTTTGCCCGACGGTTACGGTTTTTTGAGGGATAAGACTTTTCTCCCCGGCAAAAACGACATCTATGTTTCCCCTTCTCAGATCAAACGCTTCAGCTTAAAAAACGGGGATAAGGTCCTGGGGCAAACCAGACCCCCAAAAAACGATGAACACTACAAGGCCCTGTTAAAAGTAATCGCCATAAACGATTCCCCCCCGGACGAAATACGGGACAGAACCGAATTCAAATATCTTACCCCCCTGCATCCATCTCAAAGGTTAAAACTTGAACACAATCCCGACGACGTTTCCACGAGAATCATAGACCTATTTGCTCCCATCGGGAAAGGGCAAAGGGGACTGATCGTTTCCCCCCCGAAGGCCGGAAAAACTACCTTGATAAAAAAGGTAGCAAACGGCCTGGCCGCCAACCATCCCGAGGTAGAGTTGATCGTGCTTCTGATAGACGAGCGGCCGGAGGAGGTCACCGACATCAGAAGGTCAATAAATATGGGAAAAGTGGTGGCAGCTACCTTCGACCAGGAGCCAAAACACCATACAGAAGTCGCGGAATTGGTAACGGACAACGCTAAGAGGTTGGTGGAATCCAAGAAGGACGTAGTCATTCTTATGGACTCCATCACCCGTCTAGCTCGCGCTTACAACCTGTCCGTCGATCACAGCGGGAAGCTACTCTCCGGAGGTATCGATCCCGCGGCCCTCTACAAACCCAAGGAATTCTTCGGCGCGGCGAGAAATATCGAGGAAGGGGGAAGTCTTACCATCATCGGAACCTCGCTGGTGGAGACGGGAAGTAAACTTGACCAGGTAGTCTTCGAAGAATTTAAAGGTACGGGAAATATGGAACTCGTTCTGGACAGGCAGCTGGCAAACCGCAGGATATATCCGGCCATCGACATGGAGAAAACGGGAACCAGAAAGGAGGAACTGCTCCTGGATGAGTCCAAATTGAATAAACTTAGGATACTCCGAAAGATGATCGGGGAAATGGAGGACAATCAGAAAGCGCTGGAATTCATCAAGAAGAAGCTACAATCCACCGAGGACAACGACCAATTCCTGGAACTTATGCGGAACGGTTAAATGAGCGAGAGACTCATTATCCAGGGGAGATCCCCCCTGGAAGGCAAAATAGAAATCCCGGGGGCCAAGAATTCCGCTCTCCCCCTCATTGCTGCAACCCTCATTACCGACCAGCCGGTTCACCTGGAAAACGTCCCCAGACTGAACGACGTTGGGACTATGTTTCAGATGGTCCGGGAACTGGGTAAGAACGTAAACTTTAAGGGTCCCAACTCCGTCCGGATCACGGGCTCTGTCTCCTCGAACCAGGCACCCATGGAACTTGTAAGAAAGATGAGGGCGTCCTTCCTCGTTCTGGCCCCTCTGGTGGGGAGAACGGGAAGCGCGGAAGTACCCCTGCCCGGCGGTTGCAACATCGGGACCAGGCCGGTCAACCTTCACCTGGAAGGGCTAAAAAAACTGGGCGTAGAAGTCCGTCAGGACGACGGAAAGATAATTGCTCGGACCGATACCATGACCGGAGATGACGTCTTTTTCGACTATCCTTCCGTCGGGGCTACCGAGCAGCTAATGATGGCAGCGGTCGCCGCGGAGGGTAGAACCACCATCTACAATGGGGCTCAGGAACCGGAAATAAGAGATTTAGGGCACTTCTTAAACCAACTGGGGGCTAATCTGACCGTCGACGGGTCAATTATCGAGATCGAGGGGGGAAAGAAATTCGGTGGAACCACTTACGAGGTTCTTCCCGATCGGATAGCGGCCGGTACTTACATGATCGCAGCGGCGGCCGCGGGGGGGAGCGTGGAAGTCGACTGTGTGAATACGCCCTCCTTAAAACCCGTAACTCTGAAGCTACGGAAGGCAGGAATCAAAATTAACGAATGTAAACGCTCGGTCCAAGTTGAAAAGACTACTCGACCGGGAAATTTGGAAATTATTACCCAGCCTTTCCCCGGTTTCCCCACCGACCTGCAGGCTCCTATTACCTCTATGTTAACGCTGGCCAAAGGCAAAAGCGTGGTCAAGGAGACCGTCTTCGAGAGCCGCTTCGATCACGTGGCCGAACTGAGCAAGATGGGGGCCGACATTTCGGTAACCAACTCCAATACGGTCTTCATCGAGGGCAGGGAAGACCTGCGGGGAACGGAGGTCGAGGCTACGGATATCCGGGCGGGAGCGGCACTGGTTATTGCCGGCCTCTCCGGGAAAGGCGAGACGGTGGTAACGGGAGTGGAACACCTGGATAGAGGATACAGCCGGCTCCTGGACCATTTGAAAGAGCTCGGAGCCAGCGTAAAGAGGACGGGTAACGATGACCAAGAATGACGAACTGAATTTGATCGAGGACAGAGTAGGGAAGAGAGCAAGGGTCAGGGCCAGAGAACGTGCGGTACTCGTCGGGGTCCGACTGTCTCAGGGGGACTGGAGCGGGAAGTGGACTCTCGGCGAGTCCATGAAGGAGCTGGTCTCTCTGGCCGAGACCGCCGGCGTCAAGGTGGAAAAGGAAGTAGTCCAAAACAGGGCAAAACCGGACCCAAAGTTCTACATCGGGAGCGGCAAGGCAGACCAAATCCGGGAACTGGCCCAGGAGGTCGGAGCACAGGTAATCCTCTTCAACGACGAACTGCGACCAGCACAGGCCAGAAACCTGGAGGAGAAGCTGGGAGCTAAGATAGTGGATAGAACCCAGCTGATCATGGACATCTTTGCACAACGAGCTCAAACCAAGGAAGCCAAGCTCCAGGTTGAACTGGCCCAGTACGAGTACCTGCTTCCCCGGTTGAGAGGCTGGGGGGAATCGCTGGAACGGCAGGCCGGGGGAATAGGCACCCGGGGACCGGGGCAAACCAGACTCGACCGGGACAGAGAGAAGGTTCAGCGGAGAATAGACTCGATTCGATCCAAGCTGAAGGAGGCCGACAAGGAGCTGGACGTCCGGAGAAAACGGAGGCTGGAGAGTAAGAAACCAATTGTAGCCCTGATTGGCTATACGAACTCTGGAAAGACGACCCTGATAAACAAACTCACCGGCTCGGAAGGCTTTGAGGAGGATAAACTCTTCGCCACTTTGGATCCGATCACCAGGAAGTTCGAGCTCCCTGACAGACGGTCGATCCTCCTGACCGATACCGTGGGTTTAATCCACAAGCTACCCCACCAACTCATCCCCGCATTTAAATCCACCCTCAAGGCGGCCCGGAACGCCGACCTATTGCTAAACCTGATGGACGCCACCCAGGACAAGCTGGAGGCCAGGTGGCAGACGGTAAACGGGATCTTAAACGAAGAAATCTTCGACGAGGACCATCCGAGACCCCCCATGATCAACGTACTGAACAAGATCGACCTGGTCGAGGACGACAAGGAGCTGGAAGCCGCGATCAACGGGATTAAAAATTCAGTGGCAATTTCCGCAATCCGGGGAGATAACCTGGAAAGCCTGAAAGAGCTAATCGCCGAGGATCTCGGAGACGAGGTTAAAAGAGTTACGCTGACTCTTCCATACACAAAAGCTGACGTACTCGACTGGCTTCACGAAAACGGAGACGTGCTCACGGAAAAATACAAAGAAGATCGGATACGGATAGAGGGAAAGATCGAACGCCACCTTCTATCAGAACTTAGGCCGGAACTCACGGACGGGGAGTTAGAAATACTGAATTAGAGGATCAATCCCCATGATCGGATATATTTTCCACTTCGTTTACGTCGAACTCCTCGACTTCTTCCTTGCCCAGTTTTACTCGAACCGTCTCCTTTTGGACGTTGCGCTTTATTACTTCTCCCTCCCCCTGGGGAGACCTGACCTCACTCCCCCGGTCCGGCATCTCTCCCAATTGAGAGACGTAATCGTCGAGTTCGTACTCCAGGCAACAGGCCAACCGTCCACAAACACCAGTGATCCTCTCCGGAGAGACCGAAATTCCCTGCTTCTCGGCAAATTCCATAGGAACCGGCCCCGGGTCGTAGAGAAAACGACGACAGCACAGTTCCCGACCGCACCTTCCTAGCCCTCCGAGGATGGAGGCGGCCTCCCGGGGTCCGACCTGTTCCAGTTCAATCCTCGTGGAATAATCACGGGCCAGAGCCTTGACCAAACCCCGAAAGTCGACCCGATGGGGGGCTTTAAAGTAAAACTTTAGTTGGGATTTTTGAAAGGTATACTCGGCGCCGATCACCTTCATGGGCAGCGATCGCTTGTCGGCCAGCTTCTGGGCCCTCGAAATAGCCTTTTCAGCTTCTTCCTGGTTTAACTCCGCCTGTAGGATATCGTGATCGGTTGCCTCCCTGCTCGCTTCCCACCGGGGCTCTTTCTCTTCACCCATACTTGGCGGTAGGACCTCCCCCAGTTCCGAGACTTCGTCCCTTTCGATTACGTAAAGGTCGCCAGGGTCGGCCTCCCCCCCGGGGAACTCCACAATTATTTTCCTCCTATTCGTCTTGTCCAGACCTACAGGATAAATCTTAGCCATGATTGGTTCACCATATCCTTATAAACCCAAGGAAAAGACGGACCACCAGGAGTTACCGCGACCGCGGATCCTTCTCAAGGCCCAGGGGGGCCCGCCAACCGGCCCCGGTCCGACCTCAGTCCGTCTAGAGTACCAGCCGTACTCGCCAATTGCAACCAGAGGCTTTCCATCAATAGCTGGACGTTGGCGTTGGTTTTTAACGCAACTATCGCTCGATCAATCGACTTGGCCCTGCTCAAATTAGCCCGTCGCTTTCTTCCTTCCTCCTGGCCTTCATCGTCACTTCCTCCCTTCCGGTACCTTTCCCTGTACAGGCGGAGACCCTTTTCAAAAAACCAGGTAAGCTCCTCCTGAGAAAGCTCGCTTAATTCGCCCGCCGAAACCATCAATTGAAAGTTTCCGGCTCTCTCTATCTCCTCGAAGATAAGCCCGGCCAGGACGTCTCTCTTGACGTAATTTTGGCCTTCGACGAAGTCCCGACTCAAGCTCCTCAGATCGGAATCCTCGTACCGGGATAGGGCCTGGTCTCTCTCCTTTAGCGGGGACTGGAGGTTTCCTTCCAGAATCTCGTGGACCAGGTTGGCCTTCCCGTTTGCCACCTTCAACAGGTAGCTGACCTCTTCCCGGTCGAACCCCTGGGTCGACAGTAGGTGTCGGAGCCCTTCGGTGCTGGTCCCACCCTTCGGCAACCGCTGGCAGCGGGAGATAACGGTGGGAAGTAGGCTGCCAGGAGACTCCGTAAGCAAAAGAAAATAGACGAACTCCGGGGGATCCTCCAGAATCTTCAGCAGGCTATTGGAACCCTCCCGGGAAAGGTCTTCGGCCCGGTTGATAACGTATACCTTTCTCTCGCCTTCGACCGGAGAATAGGCGGAGCTAGAAATTACTTCATCTACTTGGTTTATGGATATCTTCCGTTTATCATTCAATACCCTTACCGGGAGAAAATCGGGGTGGGTGTTGCTCGCCACTCTCTGCCGACACTTACCGTCGTCAGGGGGACATAGTATTGTTCCGGCCAATTCAGCCGCGTATCTGCTTAAGTCGGTACCGGACTTAACGGGGGCCAAATAAGCATGAGTCAGTTGGTTCCGTTCTACCGCTCGTGAAAGAAGGTCGACGCTTTTCATTTGACTAAAAAATTATGCAAAACTTATTACCGACTTTAAAGTTAATTTTTCTTTCCCCACAGTCTATTTCCCTGTGGGTTCCCTTCCTGATAACGGCTTCGTCTTGCCCCGTTTTGATTCGGCTGGCCCCGGATGTGGGGTTGTACGATAGCCCGCTGGGAAGCAACAGGAAAATCCACCAGGTAGCAAAACCGCTAGGAGGCCCGGCCCTGATGCTGGGAATCCTTCCTATCCTCCTACTCTTCGGGGAGAACGGCCCAGCCCTGGCCGCGGGGGGGCTGTTGGTCTTTCTCACCGGCCTCATCGACGACCTGTGGGGACTCGGCCCCAGGTCCAAGCTCTCCTTACAGCTGGTGGCAACGACCATAGTGGTCGCCTTAATTCCGTTTCCGGGGACCCGTCTGGCTCTGACCGCCGACCTGAGTCTTACTCTGTCCGGGATTCCCAATTTGGCACTGATTGCTTTCTGGCTGGTGGGGGGGACGAATGGATTCAACCTGATAGACGGTCTGGACGGGCTGGCCGGGGGTGTGGCCGCAGTCTCCCTTCTCCCTTTGTTTGTTATTAACTTCGGTCAGCCCGGGGGATTGCTGGGTGGCGGGGCAGTCTCCGCCCTGATCGCGGTTTTGATCTATAATTTTTACCCCGCGAAACTATTCCTGGGAGATGGAGGATCCTACCTGGTCGGCTTCCTGACCTCCTACCTGGTAGTATTCGAGCTGTCCGGAATTACCGGAGCAGCCAACCCCGGGTGGCCCCTGTTCGTCGGTATACTGCTACTGGGAATTCCCGTTCTGGATACCCTGTTCGCAATTGGAAGGCGAATAGGGTCTTCCAGGGGAATCATGGAAGCGGATCAAAAACACCTTCACCACCGACTGCATCGGAGGTTCGGCCATCTCCACGCCGTCCTGATCATTTATCTCTTTCAGGCGGTCCTGACCGGTCTCGGACTCTCCCTCTACCTTCTCCCGGGGTAGCCTTCGATGGTCACGTCATCTCCAATTCTAGTCACCGTGGTATCTCCTATTTCAATCCCCTGATCGACCTTTTCAACCCCGGAGCCGCCGACGGCCGGTACTGCCTTCTCCCCGCCCACGATCCGCGGGGAGTAAAAGAACTGAACTTTGTCCACCAACCCTTCGGAGAGGAAACCCCAGGCCAGTTGACCACCTCCCTCCACCAGGAGGCTGTCGTACCCCCTATCCCCCATCTTTTCCAGGAAGGCTTCGATATCGATCTTCTCTTCCTGACCGGCCACTCGCCAGACCTCAACATCTGATCCTTCCAGCGGGGACAAGGAACACTCTGAGAGATCGGACCTGGTTACCACTATGGTGGGGGCAGGGCTGGAAAGCTCCAGAATTCGGGAGTCGGGGGGCGTTCTTCCCTCCGGGTCGAAGACGAATCTGGCTCCGTCGGGACCGGAAGCCTTTCTCACGTTGAGCCGGGGGTCATCGGAAAGAACCGTATTCACTCCAACTCCGACTCCGCTGTAACGGGCTCTGAGTTCGTGAACCAACTTCCGTGCCGGTTCGGACGATATCCAGCGCGAGTCTCCGGACCTGGTCGCTATTTTCCCGTCCATGGTCATGGCCAGTTTTAGCAGGACGAAGGGACGACCGGTCCTGACGTAATGAAGGTAAATTTCATTTAGCTTCTCGGCTTCCTCTTTTAACAACCCCAAAGAGACGTCTACCCCCGCTTTTCTCAACTTCTCGATCCCCTTCCCCGATACCTTGGGATTTGGGTCCTCGATGGCCACGTGGAGCCGGTTAAGCCCACTCTCCATGATCGCTTCCGTACAGGGGGGCGTCTTTCCGTAATGGACACAGGGTTCCAGGGTAACGTACATGACCCCGCCTTTTGCTTGCGCCCCGGCGTCTTCCAGGGCTCGAACCTCGGCGTGAGGGGCGCCAAATTTCTCGTGGTAACCCTTGCCCACTACTTCTCCTTCCCTAATCACAACGGCGCCCACCTGGGGGTTGGGGTTGACGTAACCTCCCCCCCGCCTGGCCAGGTTCAGTGCCTTTTTCATGAACTCCTTGTCCTCGGGACTTTCTTTCATTTAATCGAGAGCTCCTTTCAATCGATCGATCGCTTTTAGCCTGTCATCCTGCCCAAATATGGCTGATCCGGCAATTATCTTATCCGCCCCCGCCCGGGCAACCTCTTTCACCGTCGAAGAATTCATACCCCCGTCCACGGCAATCGAGGTATTCAGGTCGTCGGCCCGGATTTTCTCCTTTAATTGGGAGATCCTCTCCAGGGCGCGGGGCATAAATTCCTGACCGCCAAAACCCGGTTCCACCCCCATCACCAGCACCTCGTCCAGCTCCGACAGGAGGGGAAATATTTCCTCCACCGGGCTGGCCGGTTTCTGCGAAATGCCGACTCTGCAACCGAGGTCCTTCAACCTACCTATCAATTTATCCGGCCTGTCGGTTGCCTCCGAGTGAAAGATCATGATATCCTCCGGGCCCACCGTAAATTCGGGACCGTATTTCCAGGGGTCCTCGATCATCAAATGGATGCTAAATGGGGTGGTAATTCGATCCGAGTTCTTGAGGGAATTCGAGACCACCGGGCCTATAGTGATATTGGGGACAAAGTGCCCATCCATCACGTCCACGTGAATGGAATCAGCCGCATCGTCCACGCTTTCTATTTCCTCCCTCAGCTCGCCGAAATCGGCGGCCAAAATAGAGGGAGCAAAAACAACAGAGGCCATCCTTTCACCTCTTGGAATCAAAAACTACCAGATTAAGAAAGCCGACAGTAAGATAAGTGAGTCTGGTAAGTATAGCCAATCTCAATAACTTTTTCAGTTCACCCAGTTCATTCTCGGTCATCTCCCCGTAGCGATGGAGGTAATCGACCGCCCGCCTGGAGGCGTCGATTTCCAGGGGAACCTCCGCGAGGACCATAAGCAGGATGGAGAGGTACAAACCCAGGCCGCCGTACAGCAGAGGAAGATAGAAGAGGAATCCGAGAAGTACAACCGGAGGAAAGAGGCAGGAAAGATAAACTACGAGCCGCTCGAGCCGGGCAAATAGAGGTACCGCCACCGGATAGGCACGTTCCTGGACGGCGTGTGCGATCTCGTGCGCGGATACGGCCAGGGTCAGGAGCGAACTATCTCCGAGACGCTCTACTTCCACCAGCTTTCGCCCGGGGAAATAGCCCCCTCCCGTTCCTCCGGCGCTTTCTTCCAGGTTTACCTCTTTCAAGTCCAGGGCCCTAATAGCTTTTTTCGTGAATTGCTTCCCGGTCATCCCCTGGTTAGTAAGCCTATCGGCGTATACTTCGAACCGCCGGTTTACCGCGTAACGGACCAGGAGGGAAAGGAAGACAATCAGGCCTATCAGGCTCAGGCAATAAGCAAAAAATATTTGGCTCATATCTAATCCTCGACAGGTTAAATCGACCTCGCGTTTAGGGGTTAATTATAAACGCTGGCAACTCTTATTCCACGGCGGACCGGCAGAGGAGGCTCGGGGGAAGCCAATTCACCAAAACAATCCCATCCGGTTGAATACACTTACCGTCCTCCTACCCAATCTATCCACCCACCAGAGCGGGGAAAATCCTAGGGAGCGAGCGCATATGTCTGACTGATCCAGCACCTACCTGGCACTTTGGTTCTGTAAATTGATTCCCGTACAAATTTCCACCATAAAAGTGCTAAAACCTGATTCAGGTACGAACTTATAGCGCCAGGTAGGTGCTGGAGAGGGATATTTCCATAAGGGGGTGAGAGGAAATCTTTCAAACGAAGACTTCCTGCAAGTGGGGGCCACTCCCCTGAAGGCAACGGTTTGAGCACGCGAGTCTGGAATTTCCGCGGGCTGGTGGGTGGATCACTTGTCTGAAAGCTAGGCCAGTAATCCGCTATTGTATAGCCTAGGAGGTTAAAGGAAGGACCCTTGATAAACCAAAAACTTTCTCGGACGGGCCGGAAAAAGGGAATTGAAATTTCCCCTTCCTTTATTACCATAAATCCAAGATGGCAAAGAAAAGGGTACATCTGAACATTACGGGCAGAGTCCAGGGGGTCGGCTTTCGGGCCAGCACCCGGCGGAAAGCCCGGCAATTGCAATTGTCGGGCTGGGTAAGGAACCTGGCCGACGGTTCGGTGGAAGCGGTAGCCGAAGGAGAAAAAGATAAACTGCAAAGTTTGATCGCGTGGGCAAAGAGCGGACCCCGAACCGCAAAAGTTGATAACGTGGACGTAGACTGGGAAGAACCAGAGGAAGAGCCGGGAAGCTTTTCTATCAGGTATTGAACCGAACGACGCTATTCCACCCTTTCTTCCTGTTGCTCCTGATAGAGGTACCGCTTGACCTTCTGAGTGGGGGTCTTTTCGAACGGCTCCGACAATATCTCGATATCTCTCTTGCTCTTGATCCTCATGTAAGGGGCTAAACTTCTGGATTCGGCCTTTATCCTTTCCCAAAGGAAGGTTTTGACGTAATTCTCTCCCGTTATACCCTGCTCCTCCAGTTTCTCGTAGTCGGGATAAACCACCGCGGAGACTATTGCTTTCCCGTTCCGTTTGCCCTCCTTTACCATTACTTCCTCGATCTGCGGGATCTTACCCAGGGCGTGTTCCACTTCCTCCGGGTAGACGTTATTCCCCGACTCCAGGACAATCACGTTTTTGGTTCTCCCGTTGAGAAAAAGCCAGCCGTCCTCGTCGACCCACCCCGAGTCACCGGTGTGAAACCAACCATCTTCCTCTAGCACCTCCCGGGTCCTCTCCTCGTTCTTATAGTAACCCTGCATGACGTTGGGACCTCTGACCAAAACCTCGTCGATGTCCTTTTCATCCGCTTCCTGAAGCTTAATCTCCACACTGGGCAAAGGTAGCCCCACACTCCCCGTTTTTTCGGTAAACGGATCAGGGGTAAAGGTAAGTACGGGGGAGGTCTCCGTCAGCCCATAACCCTCCATTACACCTAAACCCAGGTTTCTCAGCCCCTTGGCGGTCTTCGGCCTCAATGGAGCTCCACCAGAGGCGATAAATCTAAACTGGCTCCCGGCAAATTTTCTTCTTACTTGGGATTTCAGCAAACCGGGGGCCAGGTTGAAGAGCCATCGGGTCCACCAGTGAGAATTAACCTGACCCAAAACTTCTTCGTACAGAGCATTTAGAAGCTTTGGCACGCCCAGAAGAATGGTACCGCCATTGCTCTTCAACACGTTCGGAAGATTCCGGTAATCCATGGTATAAATCATGGAGGCCCCAAAGGCCAGGGGGACCAATAGAGTGGTCGTCAACCCGTATATATGGTCCCAGGGAAGAATGGAGACCATACAATCCTCCGGGGTGACCTCGAGCGTTTCCGCTATGTCATGAACGTTGACCAGCAGGTTCCGGTGAGAGAGCATGACTCCCTTACCGTGCCCCGTGGTACCGGAGGTATACATTAATACCGCCGTCTCCCCCTCGCCTTGTTGTCGTACTTCCCCGAGTTCCTCTTCCGAAAGGAAGGAATCCCAGGACTGAAAACCTGCCTCGGCCTCCCCACCGAAGACCACAAGGTTTTCCAGGTGGGAAAGAGCGTCAAACTTTTTGGACACCACGGAATGTTTTTCGCTCTGGACGATAGCCAGTTTCGCCTCCGACTCGTGCAGAACCCGCCTTATCTCTTCCGAGGTAAAGTTGTAAGCAATTGGGACTACAGTCGCACCGACGCGCTGAGCAGCAAAGAAGGAAGCAGCCCATTTGGGATGGGGGCGGCCGATTACGGCTACCCTATCCCCTGCCTCAATCCCGAACTCGGAGACCATGGCGTGAGCCAGTTTTCCCACCAGCGAGGCGAGCTCGCCAAAGGTCAAACTGCGGTAATCGTACCCGTCCTCGGGACTGGCAACGGAAGTTTTGAACTCGCTTTCCGAAAATCTCTTCGTGTTTTCTCTAAAAAGCTGGTCCAAACTTTCGAACTCTTTCATCTCTCATTCCTCACCTGAAACAGTTGAGGGAGTTTTCGGGGACAAAGACCTCGGTAGCCCTATGATTTTAAAGGTTAAAATCCTCCGCCTCAAAGTCGAGCTCGCTCTCCTCTATTACTTTTTTGAGCTTGAACTCGGCTTCGGATAATCCATCTCTAACTTCCTCCGCGAGGGCGACCCCCTCTTCGAAGAGCTCTATCGACTTCTCTAGATCCAGTTGCTCGTCCTCTAATTTCCCCACTATCTCTTCTAGTTTTTCCAAATCCCCCTCTATATCAGTATTGGCTTCCTGGCTCACTCTTCATCAACCCCCGTTACTACCGAACGAATAATACCTTTAAAGAGCTTAATCTTCAAGCTTTCCCCTTCTTCTACGTCCGTAGAATCGGTTACCACAGAACCACTTTCTCCATAGGTGACTGAATACCCTTTCCGCAACAACCTGGTGGGATTGGCCACCGACAGTCTATCGATAAGCCTCTCCAGAGCCTCCTCCTGTTCGGTGATCACTTCTGTCCCAGTCTCCAGGAGCTTCCGGGTCAATTCGTCGTACTCCTGGGAGCGGTCCTCGTAGTTTCTAAAGGGGATCCGAAAGCCAAAACTCCCCGTCAACCTATCCACCCGTACTTCCGTATCCCGGAGAGCCGAAACCTGAAGCTCAACTATCCTTTCTACCACCCGATCCAGCTTCTCCAGGATCTCGCGGCGATCAGGCACGACCTCCTTCCCGGCCGCGGTGGGAGTGGGAACCCGCTTGTCCGCTACGAAATCCGAGATGGTGAAATCGACCTCGTGTCCCACTCCGGAGATAATGGGGATCCGAGAATCGTAAATTGCCCTGGCCACAACCTCTTCGTTAAAAGGCCAGAGGTCCTCCAGGGAGCCACCTCCACGACTTACTATCACTACGTCCAATCCCAGCTTTTCTCGAAGATCGTTGGCCTTCCTGACCGCCCGGGCAATTTGCCCTCCCGCCTCTTCGCCCTGTACTTTCACCGGAAAAATATAGGCGGTAGCCGGGGGGAATCTCTCCTTGATCGTGGAACCGATATCCCTAATTGCTGCTCCGGTCGGGGAGGTAATAATCCCGATAGAACCGGGGAAATCCGGGAGGCTCTTCTTGTGAGATTCTTCGAACAATCCCTCCTCTTTTAACCTCCCCTTCAACTGCAGGAACTTCTTCTGTAACTCTCCCTTACCCACCTTCTTGAGGCCCCTTACCCGGAACTGGTAGCGGCCGCGTTTCTCGTAAACGGTCAAAGTCCCTTCGGCCAAAAGGGCCATTCCGTCCTCGGGATCAATCTCCGTCCGGCGGACGTCTCCGGAAAACATCACGGCGTCGATCTCGGAGTCCTCTTCCTTAAGGGTAAAATAGTGGTGCCCCGCCGTGGAGACGTGAAGGTTGGAAACTTCACCCTCGACCCAGATGGACTGAAAGTTTTCCTCCAGTAGGTACCGAGCTTCCTTATTTAGGCGTGATACAGAATATATTTCGTCACTATCCGGTTTTTCCTCCCCCGCAAAGAGGTGAGTGCTAGTCTCATTCATAAATCGTTCCGTCGCTCAAAAGGTCCGCGGCTGGCCGGAGGTGGGGAGAGCGCTCCTGTCGATTTCTTTCCCCTCGATGAAAACTCTCTCCACGTTATTTTCGATATCGAAGATCGATCCGTCGGTAACCAGGAAGTCCGCATCCTTCCCCGGCTCCAGCGACCCCACCTTATCCCCCACTCCAGCGATATTCGCGGCGTTGACCGTAATCGCCTTCAAAGCCTCCTCTTTATCCAGCCCCTCCCGGACGGCAAAGGCAGTAAGCAAAGGCAGGTACTGGACAGGTACCACGGGAGAATCCGTGGTAATGGCCACCCTGACACCGGCTTCGGCCAGCACCCCGGGAGTCCTGAATGTTCTCTCCACTACCTCTCGCTTACTCCTCGAGGTCAAGGAGGGCCCGACTACGGCGTCCACGTTTCTCTCCGCCAGGAAGCCGGGAATCTTGTGGCCTTCGGTGCAGTGATCTATGGAGTAATCCAGATCGAACTCCTCGGCTATTCTGATAGCGGTCGCGATGTCGTCAGCACGGTGAGCGTGGATTTTCGCCTTGAGTTCCCCTTTGATCACGGGAACCAGGGACTCCAGCTTGTAGTCCCGTTTAAAAGAATTCTCCTCGCTGGGTTCCTCCCTCTTCCTCCTCAAGTAGTCCTCCGCTTCGAAAAGAGCCTTTCTTAGTGTGGCGGCAGTACCTATCCTCGTACTGGGAATCCTGTCCTTCTCCTTATAGACTCTTTTAGGATTCTCTCCCATGGCCATCTTCATCGCAGTCGGTTCTCGAACCAACAGCTCTTCCAGAAGGTTTGAGCCCGCCGTTTTGACGGCGGCAAACTGCCCCCCCACCACGTTTCCCGACCCCGGCCCGGTATTCACGGTAGTAACTCCCGCCGTCACCGCGTCCTGCAAACCGAAACCGGCGGGATTAACCCCGTCCATTCCTTTTACCTGGGGAGTAACGGGATCCGTCATCTCGTTCGTATCCTCTCCTTCCCAGCCTTCTCCCTCCTCGTAAATCCCCACGTGAGTATGAGCATCAATCAACCCTGGCAGTAGGCTCTTATCTCCGAAATCACGGATCTCAGCTCCTTTCGGTACCCTCTCCTCCTCGTACGGACCAACATAGTTGATTTTACCCTCTTCTACCAACAACAAACCATTTGATATTTTTCCCTTCTCTCCGACGGTAACTATCTTCCGGGCCGTAAAAGCTTGCATAATGGTATTCACTCCCTAGATGGTTGGATTATAGATATCTTATTGTCGGTTAGCAAGCTTCTGCAAATCAAACGCCCCCCGCAGGGATAGTAGGGCAGCAAGGGATAGAAAAGGATTCGGTCTTTGCGGGGAATCTCCTTGATTTAAAGTAGAGGATTTCCTTATAATGTTTTGATTTTTATGTGGATATTAAAAATTCTAAACTTAGTTCGGGATATAAACTTCTCTTTGTTATTTGCCAGGAGGCCGACCAGTACGGGGGAATACCCCCCTTTTTAACTACTCACTCGTTACTTCAATCCCATTTCTTCTTTTCTTAACTTACTAGCTTACCGAAGAAAACCTCGCGGAGGTGAAACATGCAGACCAACCAGCTCTCGTGGGCTCGAAATCAGGCATTTCTAACAGTACGCGAACAACCCTGCAGAACGGAAAAAGAGTTACTACAGAGCCAGACGGCCCAAAAAGTCATGTTAAAGTTCATCAAGAAGCTAAAAGAGGATCAATCCCGGCTTCTTTCCATTCTTCCCGACGATCTGGCCGATCAGCCAGCTCAGACCATCAACGAGAGGCTCCATCCCGTACTCATAGAACTTCTCGAGAGGCCCCTGGAGGAGGTAGGGCCCAGGTCCGAACTTGGTGATCAGATTCTCGAGCACAGGGGAAAGTTCCACCAGTTCATCGAAAAACTCTACGATTACTGGAGAGATTACTCCCGGTTTCTGGTAAAGTGGACCGGATACGGGTCGAGTGAGGAAGGGCCACGACCTTACCTGCAGTTCAACCGAGAACTCGACGAACTGACGGAGCTCGTTCGTTCCACCTACCGCTCGATCGCTGAACACATAACCGACTCCCACCCGATCGTATACCGACAGGTTTCTGCCGGGTTTGAAGTCGGCCTGGCGGTAGACAAGAAGGATTTCCACTACCCGGACTTTCTCACGAGGAAACTGGGTCAGATCCCGGTCATCGAACAGGTAACCATCGAACCACCCTTCGTCATCGATCCACCGATGAACAAGCGGACGGGGAGATTCAGGGAAACGGAGAGTAACCCGATACAAACGGCAGAGATCAATCCTCAAAACTGGCTCTGCTACCCGGCCAGGGTCGGAGACCTGAGGATAGACGTCTTCTTTCACCAGGAATTTATGGACCTGGGTGCCTCTCTTGCCAACCTCTTCGAATTGGTAACTGGAAAAGAGCTGGAGGAAAAGCCGGACGCAATCTATACTTACGGTCTTGATCCTTCGGACATGAAGGACTACGGGGACCTTCCTACCGTATTCTATGAGGACCAGGAACACGATCTACTCTACGGAGCACTTCCCAGAGAAGACAGATTTGGCTACTTCGGCTACGTCAAGAAGATGATGCTGACTCTACATAACATTATTGCCATGAGGAAAGAGAGACTCCCCTTACACGGGGCCATGACCAGGATATTCTTTAAGAACCAGGAGCCGGTGTCCATCGCGATCATGGGAGGTTCCGGAGCAGGTAAATCCGAAACCCTGGAAGCTTTCAGGGTTATCGGGGAAGAATCGATCCAGGAAATGGAAATAATCTGCGACGATATGGGATCTCTGGGAATCGATCCTTCCGGGCAAGTGCTCGGCTACGGTACGGAAACCGGAGCCTTCGTCAGGCTGGACGACCTCCAGAAGGGCTATGCCTTTAGTCAGCTGGACCGTTCCATCTTCATGAGCCCACAGAGGACAAATGCTCGTGCTTTAATGCCGGTAGCACCCATTGAAAAGGTGCTGGAGGGCGTACCCATAGATTACCTCTTCTACGCCAATAACTACGAGGGGGTAGACCAGGATCACCCCACAATCGAGAAAATCGATTCGCCGGAGCAGGCGCTGTCGGTCTTCAGCGAAGGTGCGCGAATGCCTAAAGGGACTACGACGGAACAGGGTCTGAGCCACACCTATTTCGCAAACCCGTTCGGTCCACCCCAGTTTAAGGAGAAGCACGATCAGCTGGCCGGGGATTTCTTCGATCAGTTTTTCGAGCACGGTATTTTCGTCGGTCAGCTTCGGACCAGGCTGGGGATATCCGGTATGGAAACCGAAGGACCGGAAACCGCGGCCCGGGATCTTCTGAAGCTAGTCAAGAGCTCTAGCCGGGAGAGAGGCTAAGCGGAATCGGAACCTTATTTTTTCGATTCCAGTGTCAAGAGCCCCGCCCGGAAGGGCGGGGTAATTGACTTTGAGCTCATTTGCTACCTAAACCCACCCCCTCCACTTCATAGCCTGGGCAATTCTCTCGATGGAGACCATATAAGCCGCGGTCCTGTTGTCGACACCTTCCTCTTGGGCCCTCCCGTGAACGTCGGCAAAAGCTTTGGTCATTTTCTTGTCCAGTCGCTCGTGGACCTCGGCCCGTGACCAGTAGTATCTGTTTCTATTCTGGACCCACTCGAAGTAGGAAACCGTCACCCCTCCGGAATTACAGAGAAAATCTGGAATTACGTAAACCCCGTTTCGCTGAAGAATATCATCGGCCTCCGGGGTGGTAGGTCCATTTGCTGCCTCTGCCAGCATGTCCGCCCTGACCGCTCCGGCGTTCTCCTGAGTCAGGACGTTTTCGATGGCGGCCGGAATCAGGATGTCTACCGGGAGCTCCAGCAGTTCGCTATTCCCTTCTTTTCCCTCCCCGAGAAACTCGGTCCCCTTCAGATCCTTGGCGAAGAGCCCGTGTTCTTTTATATTGGCGGAGACTTTATCGTAGCTCAATCCATCCTCGGAATAGATGGCCCCCTCCGCGTCGCCGATCGCTACCACTTTGGCGCCAAGCTGCTCTTCGGCCAGTCGATGGGCATGTGAACCGACGTTTCCATATCCCTGAATGGCAATTCGCGCCCCGTCCAGGTTCATGTTGAGCTCCTTGGCGGCCTCCCGAATATTGTAGATCACGCCCCTGGCCGTGGCGTCCTTTCTGCCCAGAGAACCCCCGACCTCAACTGGTTTTCCGGTTATCACGTCCGGCGCGTTGACCCCTTTTATCTTACTGTACTCGTCCATCATCCAGGCCATAGTCTGGGAAGAAGTGTAGACGTCGGGTGCGGGTATGTCTTTATCGGGGCCGATGTAGTCGGAGATCGCACAAATATAGGACCGCGAGATCCT
>CAYZUF010000009.1:0-18534 GCA_964481645.1 uncultured Thermotogae bacterium | reverse complement strand
ACCCGGACTCTCAGGGACCTGACATCAGCTCCCGTGGCCTGAAAGCTGACTCGGTTTTCGGTCCTAACGGGGTTGGGCGTTGCGTAGACGGAAAAACCGGCCTCAGGGCTAAACTCGGGGGGATAGGGAGGAGAAGGTATAGTTTCTCCTCGGGGTGAAGACGACGGTGACCGAAACCCATTCGAATGAAGGATTTCTCCCGTACTGGGCCGCTCGGGCGGCGAAGGAAAGGGGTAAACCAATCTAACGCCCGGCTGTTCAGTCAAGACCCAGTAAGAAACTCCGGGCTGGAAACCCTTGTCGCTCGTCCCAATCTGGTAAGCAAAATAAGTCTCCTTGACCGGATCCCATTCCCAGATGAACCGGGAGAGTAGATCAAGTTCGTTGATTGCCCTATCCATGGCGATTACTTTTCCGTCCTTCTTTTCCCTTACCCCTAGATCGGCAGGAGAGGAATCACCGGGAATCCCGATCTGGTGCCAGCCCGGCTCGGAGAGGAATATTTCCCCCTCCTCTACGGTCGTTCCGGTTACAGTGAAGGTCTTCGGTACCTCCGTTTCCTCGAGATGAATCCAGTTACCGCGGTGAATCCGCAACCTGTAGCCCTCGCCGGGCGTGATGTACCCTCCCTTGCCTCCGTCTTTGGCCGGATCCCAGTGGCTAACCGCTGAGGGTTCCACTCCCTCGAAAGTAGCCGCTGGCGAGTCGTCTTCCGGCGATAGCGGAATTTCCACCATGTGCCACCCCGGTTCAGTAACGGTAATTTCTCGGGTCACCAGGTCTTGGGAACCTCCACTATCCGCCCCGGCCGCAAACTGGAGCCCCGAGAGGTCCGTCAGCACGGGTTCCGTCCCGGAATTCAGGACCACCTCCACGTAGCCACCATCCTGATTCGGAGAGAGGTCGCTAGGGGTTGCCCATTGACCGGCGGAGGAGTCCCAGTACAGAGCGGATGGGGTCCCGGGCCAGGGGACCAAGTAGATCCGGAAGGTCAACTGGCTCAGCTCCCCCGGCCGATCGACGTATACGTCGAAATAGCCACCGGAACTGACATCCAGGCCAGCTTCCGCGGCTGGATTACCCGCATACCTGGCCAGGGTAAGGGCCACTGCTTTATCCGAACCTTCCTCCTTGGTAGCCTCAACCAGCCCACCCATTCCGTCCTTGCCGTCCACCGTGACCGAGGATACACCTTGGCCAATTACCTCTGTCCTGGTAGCGGCTACTTCCGGGCTATCAGTGGCTCGAAAGAAGACAGCAGTTGCCGCCACCTGACCATCGGCTTCCGCTCTAATCGTGGTTGGACCGGGGGTGGCCGGAGCAGTCAAAGTTACCTGGGCAGTATGATCAGCTCCGATCACGGCCGTGGATTGGGATAGCTCCCCTCGTTGAGCGGTAAAGGAGACGGACGTAACCTCTACCCCGTATCCTACGGTGATGGTGGTCTCCGAAGACCCGTCAGCCGGCAGGCTGTGGTGGTTTGCGGAAATATCCAGCGTCTCCGGATTGACGATAACCTCGGTCGACGCTTCCCCGGTCGCCCCCTCGTCATCCGTGACTTTGAGACTCACTACCACCGTCCCCGCCGACTGGGGAGTGTAACTGAGCGTAACCCCTGCCCCATCGTCGTAGTTGTGGTCACCGGTAAACTCCCAGGCATAACTGACTATAGAGCCGTCCGGATCGGAAGAAGCCGATCCATCCAGCTGAATCGTCTCCCCGACGCTGCATTCGTATGGTCCCCCCGGGTCGGCAGTGGGATTCTCGTTGCTGGAACTCCCGTAAGTTTCCGGGGGTGAGTCGGTATTCTGAGGATCTCCCGCCAGGGGACCGACGAAATCGTCCGAGAAACTATCCGTGTCGTAGCCATTACCTTGGTCGGAATCCGAACCTCGCATGGATTCCTTGGTCGACGAGGGATCGGCTTTCCTCTCCACACCCTGACCGTTTCCGGCATCTCCGGCGTAGGACACCGAATCTACAACGGATCCGCTCGAACTCCGGACCTTCACCGTACCGCCGCTATTGGTAAGCGAAATCTCGTCCGTCACGTCCGGGGACGGCCAGGAAGAACTGTCCTTACTTTCCCCCCAACCACCGTCGGCCAACAACAAAAAACCGCCGGAGGGAACCACCAGGTTCGCCTGACTATCCGTATCGTCGGCGAAATTTACCCAGCTCTCGCCCCCGTCATCGGAAAAGTCCCATCCAGATACGTCCACGGAGCTCGCAGTGGGGTTGTAAAACTCGACGAATTCGGAGTCCGATTCGTCCTCGGGGTTGTAATATATTTCGGATATAACGATATGATCGGCGATACTTGTCTCCGATCCGGATGACCCGGCTCCCCCCTTGTATTCGGGGCCATTCTTGGCCTTTCCGTGGACCCCGGTCACCGCCCTAATCCACTCCGGAGAAGAAGGTCCTGAAGTTAGCAGGGGAAGCAGAAAGAGCACGGAGACTATAAGCAATGAGAGCGAGAACCCCCGGAGCGTCCTTCTCATCCGATAGGTCATTGAGAGATCCCTCGGATTGACTGGGTCTGGAGATCAAGGGCCGAGCCACTCCGGTCCGTGACTTGAGCGTCAGGACCGGGAGAGCTCGGCCTCCTCTGGAAGACGAACCCTGGTTCTTCCTCTATCACCCGGCTGAAGTTCCCGAAATAGCTTCTTCTAAACTCAAGAACCCCGCCCCAGGGACGGGGCTTGTAGAAAAACAACTGGGTGCAAACTTGGATTTAAAAGACGAGAATTGACCCAGCACCAGCCGATTCATCCCCGCAGCAAGCTCCGGGGCTTTCTCGGCAAGCGTGGATAAGACAGATTATAACCTGACCGGGATTTTCCGTCTATAAAGCGAATCAATCCTTCGCTTAATCTGGTTTAAGAAAAAGGTTAATCTGGATTAAATTTCTCCGGGGGAAGACGAAAAAAGGTAGGTTCTGATGATACGGCCAGGATATATGGAAACGAACTCGGGACCTGGCGTCCCAGAGCGAAAAAAACAATACCAACCAGCCCGCTTATCCCTTCCCGGTCCACTCGGGAAAAGCCATCGCGGAGGTAAATTTATCGGTAAAATCGGATCTAAAGGAGAGTTCTATGTATTCGACCTCCCCAGCTATCCGATTAACCTCCTCCAGCTTCCCCCGGTTGATCAGGGCTAGCTTTCCTCCCTGTCCCGCTGCGTTACCCACGGAAACGACTTTTTCCGGATCGATCCGGGGCAAAACTCCGATCCTCATGATGTTTTCCTTTCGAAGGTAGTTCCCGAAGGCCCCGGCCAGGTAGACTCGATCTATATCCTCGCTTTCGGCCCTCAATTCTTCAAGCATAATCTCGATTCCCGCCCTTATCGCTCCCTTGGCCAGCTGAACCTCCCTGACATCCCTCTGGGTTACGAATACGGGGTTATTGTCTACGTGAAGCCAGAAGGCTTTTTCCCCATCCATCTCAATCAACCTGTTACCCAGAGGATTGATGGTCGGACGGGAGAGTTCCGACTTCTCCAAAATTATGTTCCCTTTTTCACTTACCAACCCGGCCCGGAGGAGCTCCCCGACCGTATCTACTATCCCGGACCCACAGAGACCGACCGGCTCGCGATCGCCGATAACCTCCAGGTTCAGCTGACCCTGATCGTTGATGGAGACGTGAGATATGGCTCCCGGCCGGGCGGTCATTCCCTGTTCGATATTGGCCCCCTCGAAGGCCGGCCCGGCGGCAGTGGAGGCCGCGTAGATCTTATCCTCGTTTCCCAAGGCCATCTCCCCGTTAGTCCCGATGTCGACCAAAAGACTCAGCTCTTTGGATTTATGCATACCGGTCTGAAGAATTCCGGCCATCACGTCGGCACCGACGTAACCGGCCAGGGAAGGGAGCAGAACCAGTTTCCCCCTGGGATTGACTTTTACCCCCAGCTCCTCCGCCTCGAAGGTCTGCGAGTTGGTAAACCCCGGTATATAGGGTGCCTGATCCAGGTGCGTCGGGTCGACGCCGGCCAGAAGGTGAAGCATGATCGTATTGCCTACAAACGTCGCCCGATATACGTCCTTCCCCTCGATCTTCTCCTCCCGGAGGAACTCGTCGACCAGTTCGTTTACGGCCCGTACTATTTCGCCCTGCAGTCGGTCCAATCCCTCTTCGTTTTCTCTGACGTACTTGATGCGGGAGACGACGTCGGCACCAACCCCCCCCTGAGGGTTCTCGCGAGAGCTGACGTGTATCGTCCTCCCCGTCTCCAGATCGAGCCCGTAGGCAGCCACGGTGGTTGTTCCAATATCAAAGGCCATCCCGTAGGATTCGTACTCCTTCGTGGGCTCATCGATGGAGAGAACGCGCCCCTCCGACTCATCCACGGTCACGGTGACCGAAAATCCGTTTTCCCGAAGCCTATCCGGCAAGTATTTCAGCACTTCCAGAGGGAAAGTGTAAGCTTCTTCAAATTCCTCCGTGATTCGGGAGGCGTCGGAACGCTGATCTTCCCTCCCGGGCTCCGCCAGGTGGAGCGAAACCCGTTCGATTCCACTTTCCGGCTTCACATCCACCAGCTGCTCGTCGAGGGCTTCCTTCGCGGTCCCTTCCTTATCCCTTATCAGGGATGGAATTTCCAGGGTCAGGTCTTCCGTAACTTCAACCCGACAGGAAAGCCTCATCCCCTTTTCCAGTTCCCCTTCAGAAAAGAACTCCCGGTCCGATTCCGTGGGGGTTACAACCCCGTCGAGAATCCTTACTTTGCACTTACCGCATAGCCCCATACCCCCACACAGACTGGGTAGCTCGTAGCCCGCATCCTGTAACGACTCCAGCAGATTGGTTCCTTCTTCTACCTGAAAACCCTTACCCTCATCGATAACAGTAACTTCGCAGCTCTCCTCACTCATATATCCCTCCCGGCTCGGAGTCCAGCTTCAGCTCCCTTTGAGGAGTCCCCGCAGGTAGCGGTAAATCTCCCGGGAAGAAAGCAATAGCCTTTCGCCAACTCGATTGATCTTGGTCATTCTGAATTCCCTCCCCGGGTCAATGGGGTCGACCCGAATTGTGTACATCTCCATCCGATTTGCGCCCAGGACGTCCGTAAATAGCTGATCGCCGATCATCGCGGCTTCTTCAGGTGAAACATTGAGCTCATCGAGCATAAATCGAAACCCCTTCCTTCTCGGCTTACCGGCGTTGAAGAGATGAGGGAAAGGGAATTTGAGCACGAAATTCTTTGTTTCTTTCCGCTGACCGTTACTCAGGATTCCGATTTTGAGCCCAAGTTCCTTCAGCCGATCGAAGATATCCAGTATTTCCGACTCCAGGCTACTATCCCCCCACCGGGCAATGGTATTATCCAGGTCGAAGATCACGGCCTTAATCCCCGACTCCCCTAATTCCTGGTAGTCGATATCCCTAACGGTTCGAGCTCGCTCGTCGGGAAAGAAAACCCGGGGGAAAGATTTATCGCTCATGACCTTTTTCCTCGACGGTTATTCTGCCCACGTAGATAAATCGTCGTAAATCCCGGATCACCGCTATAGTAGGGCCGAGACATCCGGGCGAGGTTAAAATTCGAAACTCCTTGTTCCCCTCTACCTCTCTGTACTCCCGGC
This sequence comes from uncultured Thermotogae bacterium, assembly GCA_964481645.1. GTDB lineage: Bacteria > Bipolaricaulota > Bipolaricaulia > M55B111 > M55B111 > JAGXLP01. Next base: position 12,941 of record CAYZUF010000009.1, on the reverse strand, counting down.
GAACGTTGGCAATCCCATCGTAACCCTCGATTACGGCGTCCAGAAAGTGAAGATCCTCCTCCTCCAACTCCACGTAGACTTCCAGCGAATCAGCCGGAGGGGGAGGAATTTCTTTAGTTAACTTCTTCACGTCCGAGTTCACCGGATTAGGCCGCTATTGGGAAGAGTCTATGTGGCCTAACAATTCCTGAACCCTATCCGGTTTGAATTCCGGATCCATCTCGGAGAGCCGGTTCAACTTTTCTTTGGCCTGGGATGTATCCCCTTGATTGAGCTTGATTTCGGCGATCTTTAACAGAGCTTCCTTTCCCGTCTCGGAAAGCTGATCTTCTCCGTTCTCTCCTTCATCTGCTTCCAGCAGCCCTTCGTAGAAAGACAATTCCTGGATAGAGGATTCTGCAAGTTCCAGCCCCTTTCGGTAATACTCCTTGGCCTTCCCGTAATCGGTCTTGTTCGTAAAGCACTTACCCAGTCCCAGGTAGGCCTCGCGCCTCTGACCCGCTTCTTCGGACCTATTCAGTATCTTCTCGTACTGGTCGATTGCGGCGTCGTAGATATGCTGGTTTCGGTACGCCTGCGCAAGGCCGAACCTGGTCTCCAGATCACCGGGAGCCAGCTCCACTACCCGCTTGGAGAGCTCTATCCTCAACTCTTCGTTCTGGGTCCGGGCCAGCCCTTCCTTGTATTCCTCCAGAGCCCTGTCCGGGAGGTCCTTCTTCCGGTAGTAATCACCGAGAAGCATGTAAGCCTCAGCGTTGTACGGGTTGGTACCAAGAAGGTTGTCCAGCTCATCCTTCGCTTCCTCCAGCTGGCCGCTACTCAGGTAGGCCCTCCCCAGGTTTAAGGCGGTATCGGCATCAGCCCGAATGCTGAGGGCGTCGTTGTAGTAGTCGATTGCTTCCTCGTAGTCCCCCTGCTCCAAATAGAGGTCTCCCAGGCCCTTCTGGGCGGCAAAGTTGTTCGGAAAATTTTCAAGGGCTTTCTGGTAAGTCTCCTTTGCTTCCTCGTACTGATCGTCCTTCAGGTAGGCGCGAGCGAGATTGTTCATAATCGTTACGTTATCGCCGGCTAGCTCCAGTGCTTTCTCGTATTGTTCCGCCGCCTGTTGATAGTTCTGAAGCTCGACGAGCATCTTTCCGTATCCCAGATGGGCAGCCAGGTAATCAGGCCGCGATTCGATAGCCTGCCGATACCGCTTGGCGGCCGGGGAGTACTGCTTATTTTCAAAATAGTACTGTCCCAGGTAGTAATTCACCTCTGCGTTCTCCGGAGCCAGCTGAATGACCCGGTTCAGGAGCTTCCCGTCGCTGCTTCCCGTCTCCCGCACAACTTCCATATAATTGCTGACAGCCTTTTGGCGGTAGTCCTCGATCTTTTTCTTGACCTCCGGGTCATCCTCCGACCCTTTCTCCTCCTCTAACCTGGATATCTCCTGCTGGTAGAGCCGTCCAATGTAGTAGGGCACGTAAGAGTCTCCCCCGGACGTTTCTTCCTTCAACTGCTGGTAAGCTTCCAGACCCTCCTCAAAACCTTCCTGTGCCTTCCGATAAGCTTTTACCGCGGGCAATTTTATCTCTATCGAGGCCTCCTCCTTTACTCCCTGGTACCAGTTATCGTACTTCTCCTGTTCCTTGTCGCTTACGTAATCCTTCCTTACTTGTTCTTTGATTTCTTCGAGAGGGGGCACCTTTCTTTCCTGTTTATCGAGCACCTTCAATATCTCCCATCCGGCTCCCGTCTCGATTGGACCGCCAACTTCTCCAACCTCCAGTGAAAAAGCCAGCTCCTCGACCGGCTGGGATTTCTCTCCCTTCTCAAACCAGCCCAAGCTCGGATCGAGATCCCGTTCCTCGGCGTATTCCTGGAAGTAATCGGGGTCGGTCTTTACCTTTTCCAGTATTTCCTTCGCCCTGGACTCTTTCTCAAACGTCAAATGGGCCGCCTTTACCTTGGACGGAGACTGGACGTAAGTATCGATATTTTTCTGATAGTAAGCGGAGAGCTGCTGGTCGGTGGGGTCTATGGTTCCCACTATCTGGTTCCTCAGTTCCTGCCGGTTCAACTGCCGCCGGATGTTTTCTTTCATGCTCGTTTTAAACTCCTCGTAGGAGGTCTCCTGGGCGGATAGAGCCCGCTTCAGTTGTTCCATGGTCCAGCCTTGCCGCTCCAGGATCGAGTCCAGCTGCTCGTTATATTTCTGTTCCACTTCCGCGGATTTGACATCGATTCCCCGCTCCTTTGCCTCCTGTTTTACCAGTCTATCCTCTACGAGTGAATCCGCGGTCCGCGACTTAAGCCTTAACTCGTAGAGTTCGCCCCGTGCCCCCTGGAGTAACTGAGAGAAGTCCCGGCCAAATTGACTGTAGAGAGACTTTTGTCTCTCTACGAGGTCCTCGTAGGCTTGCTGGAGTTCCGATTCGTAAATTTTCTCGTCGTTTACCACGAGCGCGACTTCCTTCCCGGAGCCCCCGCCGGAAGAAGATCCACCGGGACGCATGTACTGAAAGGCAGCCAATCCTACCGAACCGAGAAAAAAGCCAATTACCATAACCCAGATTATCGTCTTCTTGTGTCGATCGAAAAACCTATTCACTCTTTCACCTCTTGAGTATATTTCGCGCTATCCAACTAACTAGAGAGTAAAAAGCCGGGAATTCACTTATTACCGGGTAAGAAACCAGATAACGTCTTGTAGACGGAAAGCCCACCGGCGAAAACTCCCAGGACGAGGAAGAGCAGTTTAAAGAGATCACCGGTGCCCGCGAGTTTATCCAGCCAGTAACCTACCGCCAGGGAGATCAGAACGGAAAAGACGAAAGTAAACCCAATCTGGCCAACCTGGCTGACGGTTCTCAACGCCGTCTTCCAACCATCTTCGTCGTTATTTGCCATATATCCCGGATTTAGATATCAAGTATATCCTCTTCGTTTTCTTCTCCCTCCATCTCCTGGGTACCCGGTCGATCGGTCTTCAGATCTCGCTCCTTTCTTTCCTTTCCCGGAGCTTCCTCTTTCTCCTCTTTTTTTCCGGAATTTTCCGGCTGAAAGGGGAGTCTGGTCCTTACTTCCATTCTCATGGCCGTCTTGTTTTCCTCATCAATCACAACGTCGACAAAGGAAGGGACAAAAATCAAATCGACCCCGCTTGGCGCCATGTATCCCCGTGCAATGGTGATGGCTTTCACCGCCTGATTGACCGCTTTCGGTCCGATGGCCTGGAGCTCGGCTACCCCTTCTTCCCGAATCGTATTGGCCAGAGCCCCGGCAGTGGCAGAAGGATCCGACGTCGAAGAGACCTTTAGAATTTCAGCCAAGATCTCGCACCTCCTAAAAACTGTTTGTGTTGCCCTCCGGCTCAACTGGGTATAAGACGGACTACTGTGCGGCTTCTACGAACTGTGCTTTTCTGATTACGTTAATTTTGACCTCACCCGGGTAGTCCAGGTCTCTCTCTATCTCCCTGGCAATATCGTAGGCTAGCTTGCTTGCCCTGTTATCATTTACTTCCTCCGGAGAGACGACCACCCTTATCTCCCTGCCGGCCTGAAAGGCGTTTGCTTTTTTTACGCCGCTAAACGAATGGGCAATTTCTTCGAGGTTCTCCAGCCTTTCAATGTACTTTTCGTACGTCTCCCTTCTCGCACCCGGCCTGGTAGCCGAAAGGGTATCCGCTGTTTGAACCAGCACGGGTAACAGGGACTCCGGCTCTACATCCTCGTGATGAGCCGCAATAGCGTTGACAATCAGAGGTTTCTCCCCGTATCTTCGGGCGAGCTCTGCTCCGATCTCGGCGTGGGTTCCCGTGACTTCGTGATCGACGGCTTTCCCAATATCGTGCAAGAGACCGGCCCGCCTGGCCGGCTTGTGAGAAAGCCCCAGCTCCTCGGCCAACATTCCAGCGATAAAGCTTACCTCCAGCGAGTGGCGCAGGAGATTCTGTCCGTAACTATTCCTGAACTTCAACTTTCCGACCAGGGGAACGAGTTTGGAAGATAGATCGACTCCAGTATCCAGGGCTGCGTTCTGTCCGGCCTCTTTGATCCTTTCCACCATTCTTTCCCTCGCCTTGTCAACCTTTTCCTCAATTTGGACCGGATGGATCCGCCCGTCCTTGACGAGCTCCTGCATGGCCAACTTCGCTATTTCCCTCCTGACCGGGTGAAAAGAGGAAAGGACAACCATTTCCGGGGTATCGTCAACCAGTACCTCTACCCCCGTCAGAGCCTCGAATGTCTTTATATTTCTCCCGTTTCTACCGATCACCCTACCCTTAAAATCGTCGGAAGGGAGAGATACCGAAGAGACGGTATTCCCCTCAGCCTGTTCGGCAGCGTACCTCTGCATAACCGTGGCCAGGATCTGCCGGGACTTCTCGTCCGATTTTTCTTTGGCCTGCTTTTCCGCTTCATTAACCTTTCTGGCGTAATATCTCTCGGTCTCCTTTTCGACCCGCTCCATCAATTCCGCCTTGGCCTCTTTGGAACTCATTCCGGCAATCTCTTCCAGGTACTCCTTCTCCTTCTCGATTAACTTTTTCCCTTTCTTCTTCAGCTCCTCAACCCTTTCCTGGTCCTCCTTCAAGGACTCCTCGAGTTCCTCCAGACGGTCACTCTTCTTGGAAAGCCTGTCGGCCTTCCGCATTATTCGCTTCTCGCGCTTGTCCAGATCCTTCTCTCTGCTCTTAAACTTCTCTTCTAGTTCTTCCCGCTGATCCTGGATTTCCTGCTGCCCTTCCAGGACCTTTTCCTTCTTTATATTCTCGGCGGTCTTTCTCGCCTGCTCTATTATATCCGCAGCCTCTTCCGCATCGTCGGAGAGCTGTTTCTCGCGGTACTTCTTCCCGGCGACGATTCCAATTGCCAGAGAAAAGAAAGCCGACAAACCTATATATATCGATAACATCGTCAACACACCTCACAGATTCAGCTAAGACAGGGCTACTGTACATCGAACTCTCTCCCTTCTGGGCCCCGAAAATCAAGAAAAATAGATCTGTATTCGTCGATCCAGGTCGGTAAATCCTGAAAAATCAAAGTAGTCATCAACTGCTTGTTTTCCTCGGGACTCTCCAAGGCACCCTGAATTTCGTTCAAGAACATCCGACTTTCGCTCATGAATTTAGGAAACGAGCGCCCACCCATCAAAGCACCGGTATCATTCGCGGCAACGAGTTCCTCTAAGGCCAGATTACTCCAGTACAGCCCCTCAAGGAGCTCCTCCACCTCTTCGATATCCACCCGGGAAAAGATCCTCCGGTCACCGGGTTGGGAGAAGTCGTCTAGCCACTCCCTTATCCTCTCCAGATAAGCCAGGGCGTCGTCTGCCATTTCAACTGCCAATTGGTCCACGGTTTCCGTTACTAGCTCTATCTCCGCTCCCTTCAATTCTAACTCCAGCTTTTCTTCCAGTTCCGGCTGTGTCAAGAATTTCCCATCGACCTTTATCCCCACCAACCTCTCCTGAGTCGAGCCCAGTTTATCTTTTACCTCTTCGATCAAATCGCCTATCGTCTTTCTATCACCAATCTCAAACTGACTATCTCGTAAATGAATCTTCATGGTAAGGCAATTTTATTTCTCGTCTCGGCTAAATGCAAGATAGAGAGCGGCAGGTAATACCGTTAGGGATAGGACCATAGCAAAACCTATACCGAGTGAGGCTGTGGCACCGAGTATTCTCAATCCCGGGGTCCGGGCAAGAAAGAGACTACCAAAGACGACGATGGTGGTGATCGAAGTAGTGATCACGGCCAGACCGGTCCGGGAAAAGGCCGAGAGGATCGAATCTTTGATCCTTCCCTCCCCACTCTCCTCCTGCCAGCGATAAATGAGGTGGAGCCCGTCATCCACGCCGATTCCGATCAATAAAGGTGAAATTATGATATTTATGAAGTTGAAGTTCATTCCCCCCAACTTCATTCCTCCCAGCATCCACAGATAGCCCAGGACTACGGGTATAATTGCCAATAGGGACAAACGGAGGTTCGAAATACCTTTATGAAGAAGGAAAGCTATCATCAGTACCGCCAAGGTGGTGGAAACGATGAAATCGTGCCTGATGTGCCCTTCGAGTTGATACTGTATCAGGGGAAAACCAAAATAATCGTCACTGAGCTCGGAGGCCTGACTTACGAACTGGTTGAGCTTATCAGAGTCGTAAACTGACTTATCAACATCCGCGAAGACCACGTACTCGCCCCGCTCCGTGGTAAAAGTGCCACCTATCTCCGGGGGCAGGGCTTCCAATACCCCCTCCTCCCCGCGCTCAAAGAGCCGCTCCAGGGTCCTCGCACCCCCCGCCAGGTACTGGAGGTTGTCCCGGAGGGAACTGATCGTTCCCAGGACCTTCTGCTGATTTACCTCTAACAACCTTCGTCTAATTTCCAGGAGTTGATCGATAAGCTCGTTCAACCGAAGCGTAATATTCGTCCGACTGGAGAGGGTCGAGGAAAGCTGGGCGGATGATATCCGACCGACCAAGGACTCTATCCTCTCCACACGAGCGCTCTTATCACCTAAGAACTCCTCCACCCGGGCCAGCGATCGGTCCAGTCTCTCCAGCTCGGTCGGGTCACCAACGCTCTTCCCTTCAAGTTGATCCAGGTCCTTCGGTAGGTAGTCACGAACCGATTTCACTGACTTTACCAGATCGATTTCGGGTAACTCTTTTTCCAGTTTCTTCAGACCCTCCATACCATCAGGGAAGAAGACGAAAGTCGGTCCCATACTTATATCGGAAGAACCAAACTCTTCCCGAATTCTCCCCTGGACTTTGACGCTCTTCACTTCGGTGGAAACGTTATTGCTGGAGAATTGAAAATCCAGCCGGCTGGCCCCCACCAGGGCCAGACAGGAAAGGATCAGGGCGAGCACCAGAAGGGGCTTGCCATAGTCGATCGCTTTACTTACCAAACCGCGCAAAGTCCCCCGATAGTCGAACAGTTCTACTGTCCGCCTTCTCCTCCGCCACCTTTGATAGGCAACTATCATGGAAGGAAGTAAAAAAAGGTAGACAAAGAATGAGACCATTATCCCCAGGCTGGTGATAATTCCCATTTCGACCAGGCCCCGAGATCGGGATAGGATCAGAGTGGTGAACACGGTAGCCGTGGTCAAAGCAGCAATAAAAATGCCTTTGCCCTTCTTTAAGATGGTAATTTCAATCGCTTTACTCACCGAAAGACCCCGGGACCTTTCTTCGCTAAACCGAAACAGGAGGTGAATCCCGTAATCAATGCTCAACCCCAGGACCAGAGCGGGGAGGAACGTGGTCAGGAGATTGAATCCACCGACTGAAAACTTCGCCCAGCTCAGGGCCAGCAAAACCGCGACCACCAGAGGGAAGGCAATCAAGATCGAGTAAAAGAGTGAACCGAGGGCGAAGAAAAAGGCAACCATCACGGCCAGGGAAGAAATCACCGTCGTCCAGAGCATATCCACCTTCAGGGCCGAGTTTCGCTCCGCGTTGGTGATGAAGGAACCGGTAAGCTCAATTCGGTAAGCCCCCGACTGGAAGACCGAGGACTTCTTGACTTCCTCCACCGCGGCCCGAGCGGCCCGGGTCAGCTTACGACTAAATTGGATATCGTGGGACCCCGGCTGGCGGGGCCTGGCCCTGACCAGCAGGGTGGAACCGTCGGGAGAAAAGTACTCACCTTCCAGCTCGCTTTCCCTCTCCTCCCTTGCCGACCGGAGCCGCTCTCGTAGTGCCTCCAGGCGCCGATCCCAGTCCTCCAGTTCATCCGTCGAATCCAGTGCGGACAAAACTATCCGGTTTCTCTCCTCCAGCTGATCCAGGAAACTGGATAACCGTTCCCCGGAGGGAGAGGAGTCGGATTCGAGGCGGTTAAATTCTTGGACCAGATCGCTGTAAGGACCGCCCTCGTCCAGTCCTCCCGCCCCCGGATCCAGCCCTTGAAATTGTTCCCAGTCGGCTTCCAATTCGTTGAACTGCTCCACCGTTTTCTCGTTCAAAGAGTATAAAAACCGGTATTCTTCCGGAATAGAAGCTCCCCCCCGATAGCTGACCGACTCTATCTCCTGTATATCCGCCAAAGCAGGCTTCATAACAGCCGCGAGCTCCAGAAGCTTTTCCTTCCGCTTCCGGGTGTTTAGCTCCTCCCCTCCCTCCAGGGAAAGGACCGCGGTGAGGTACTCAGTATTGTTAACGACTTCTTTCCTGTTACGGTACTCCTCAATGAGGGGATCGCCCTGGGGGAGCAAATCAAGGAGGGAACTGCTAACTGGAAAAGGAAATACGTAGGAAAGGACGAGTACAACCAGTACCAGAAAAACGCCAATGACCCAGTAAGCCCGGTAACGAACTAATCGATAAACATACTGTAATAATCTATCCAACATCCAATGGAGGGCCAAGTCTTACAGGACCCAGAACACCTCTGATTCAAGCCCATCAGGTTCGATCACGGGTCCGTCAAGTAGGGGGAGCAAGGAAAAACGGGCCTCACTCGGGACTCCTTACGTCGATATCGAAACCCACCAGGTCGACAGTCAACCGGACGTTTTGTCCGTTCTGTCCGATGGCATAGGCCAAATCGTCCTTGGGCACGATTACCTTGGCGATCTCTTCCCCCTCCTCGTTCTCGTTGAATTCGATAGACAGAACGCTGGCCGGTTCCAGGCTATTCCGAATAAGGACTTCCCGATCGTCGCTCCACCGGATTACATCAATCTTCTCCCCGTTCAGTTCTTCCGTAATTTCTTTCACCCTGGAACCTCCCGCGCCGACGCAGGTACCCACTGGATCGATCTGCTCGTCCAGTGACCTGACTGCGACTTTGCTTCTCTTCCCCGGCTCCCTGGCAATTTCCACGATTTCCAGCAGTCCGTCCTCTATTTCGGGAACTTCCAGCTCCATCAGTTTGGCGACGAATTCCTGCTTCGACCGGGACACTTGAATCAAAAGTCCACCGGGCTTCTTCTCCACCTGATAAAGATAAGCCCTCAGGCTATCCCCCTGCTGGTATCTCTCCCCGGGTATCCGCTCCTTACCGGGGAGGAGTGCCTCCACTTCTCCCAGGTTCAACCAGACGTCACTCCCCTCGAATCGGTGGATAGAACCATTTACCAGTTCACCCTTTCTCTTTTGGTAGGATTCGTAGACCAGCTCATTTTGCCTCTCCCGAATTAGCTGCCGGATAACGTCCTCTGCCTTCCTGGAGGCGATTCTCCCGAATTGGCCCAGTTGTATCTGTTCCCCGTCGATAAATATATCTCCGGAGTTTTGATCGATGTCCACCTCAACGTCCTCGTTGGTGTCGTATTGCTCCTTGTACGCCGCCTGTAAACCCCTCTCCACCATCTCGTACAATTCGTCCCTCTCTATGCCCTTATCCTTGGCCATGTCTTCCAGTGCTTCGATAAATTCGATGTTCATTGGCTAACCCTTTTGGGTTACTACACCTCTGGCTGAATATCTTTGGTAGTGGCTTTGGAGACGCCTTCCAGGGAAACTTCAACGTCCTCCCCGTCGACTTCCACTGCTATTCTGTCCCTCTCCTCGTCGTAGCTCTTCAACGTGCCCACGAAACTCTTGGCATCGGCGATCGGTGCGTAGGTATGTAACTCCACCCTACTCCCCACGGCGTCCTTAAAATGACGGGCTTCGACCAACGGCCGCTCTATCCCCGGGGAGGAAACCTGGAGAACGAATTCCTTTTGAATGAGGTTCAACCGATCCAGCTCCCCGGAAACTCGATCGCTAACCCGCGCACAATCGGCGGTGGTTACCGGTTCCTCCTTGTCCAGCAACAACTCCAGGATCCACTCCCCGCCCCTCTTTTCCCATCTGAGTAAGTATAGCTCGCTCTCGAATTCTTCCAGGACCCGGCCGGCCACTCTCTTCAACTGCTCTCGTTTTTTGCTCATAGCTTGAAGTTCATTATATCAAATTCCGCATGGCAACTCAACTTTAAAGGAAATCGGGGGTGGAGTATAATGAGGGTAGATCTAGATGAAACTCGGCCACCAAACAACCGACATCGATAGCTATGAACTCTTCAAGTCAACATTTCTCCGTGCGGGAGAGAGAGGAAGAGACCCGGCTGGATAAGCTACTCTCCGGGAAGTTTCCCCATCGTTCCCGGAGCAGCTGGCAGAGGCTAATTCAAGGGGGCCACGTAACGGTCCAAAACGCCCGAGTTAAGCCCAGTTATAGAGTTACTCAAGGGGAAAAGATCGAGATAGAGATTCCCGGCGACTTCGGTACCCGGGAGCTAATCCCCCAGGAAATCCCGCTGGAGATCGTCCACGAGGATCCCTTCATTCTGGGGGTAAACAAGCCCAATTCTCTGGTCGTTCACCCCGGACCGGGCCACGACGACGGAACGCTGGCCAATGGTCTGATCGCCCGGTACGAAGATCTGCCCGACCTCCCCGACCCATCCCGGCCGGGGATAGTTCATCGACTCGACAAGGAGACCAGCGGAGTTCTGGTTGTAGCGAGAACCCAAGGGGCCTTCTACGAGTTAAAAGAACAGTTCAAGTCCCGAGAGGTGGAAAAAGAGTACCTCGCTCTGGTGAACGGGGGGTTCAATGAAGAGAGGGGAATGATCGACGCACCGGTGGGAAGGCGGAGGGAGGACAAAACGAAGATGGGTGTCAGGCTAGGCGGAAAGGAGGCTCAAACCGAGTTTTCGGTCATTACCCAATTGGAAAACGCCACCTTACTACGGGTAAAGCCGTTGACGGGAAGAACGCACCAGATCAGGGTTCATATGAGCTATATCGACCATAAAATTCTGGGAGACACTCGTTACGGCGGTCCCCCTTATTCGAGACTGATGCTTCATGCGGAAAGGCTCAAGCTTACCCACCCGGAAGACGGAGAAAAAACTGTCCTGGAAGCGCCACAACCCAGCGAATTCCGGGAACTACCTCGGGACTAGTCGTCCCCCGCTCCTTTCGCCGCTTGACTCCGGACTCCAATTCTGAAGTATACGAAGGCGGAGAGAAACGAAAGCGCAACTCCCCCGTAAATTAAAAAGAGGGCAAACGGCCACTGAAAATAGACTGCAATCAAACCCAGAGAGAGCAACCCGGAACTGGTTTTTCCCCAGGTATTTGCCTGAACAACTTCCCCTACATAACGATACATTACTCCTCCCCCCAGAATCAAAGCAAAATAGGGCAACAGAAGGAGGAAGAAGGCGACCACGGGAATCCGGCCGCTCCAGGCAAAATAGCCGAAGAGGGCCAGAAAGAGGAATTTGTCCGCCAGTGGATCCAGCACCTGCCCCAGTTCCGTCACCTGGTTCATCCGCCGGGCAACCAGGCCGTCTACCAGGTCCGAGGCCAGAGCGATACTTAAAAAGAACAGCGCCCACCAGTCCCTTCCCCAGGCCAGGGAAGAAATGATAGCCGGGACCAGCAACAACCTGACCGACGTGATAAGGTTCGCGAGGTTCATCAACGGGAATAATAACCACCGGTCTTCCTCTTTGCAACGCGCCCCGGTTTGCCCCGCTCCCCCAATTTCGTTATGATTATTGGTAGAAAAACCACTGGGGGCTCAGTTAGAGAATGATACTCAATGACGAAGAGATCGCCGAAGCCAGGCCGGTTACTCCATTCGTCGAAGAACTTCAGGACGACGCGAAGATAAGTTACGGGCTGGGGTCATTTGGTTACGATATAAGGATTGACGACGAGTTCCGGATCTTTACCGACGTCCATTCCACCGAAATCGACCCTAAAAACTTCAACGAAGACGCCTTCGTGAGGGTAAAGGGAGAAAGCTGTTTGATTCCTCCCAATTCCTTCTGCCTGGGGAAATCACTGGAGAAGTTCGTTATGCCCGACGACCTATTCGGTTTGGTAGTAGGCAAGAGCACCTACGCCAGATGCGGAATAATCGTCAACATGACGCCGATCGAACCGGGCTGGAAGGGTTATCTGACCATCGAAATCTCAAATACGACCCCCCTGCCGGCAAGAATCTACTCCGGGGAAGGTATCGCCCAGGTCGTATTTTTCCGGGGAGAGCGTCCCGAGATCACCTACGGGGACAGAAAGGGTAAATATCAGGATCAGGAGGGAATTGAGGTGGCAAAGATATGAAGATCAATTTGGTTCGATCCACCGAACAACCGGAATCCATGATCGCCCGGGCGGCAAGAATTTCCCACCAACCCTCCGGAGACGAGGGAAAGGATTCGGAAGAAGACAGGCAACTAATCAGGAAGCTGCGAAAGTGGGGACACTGGTCGCCGTTCGAGTTCGCCAGCGCGACCTTCTACGTGGAAGGGATCAGCAGGAGCTGTCTGGCCCAGTTAACCAGACACCGTCTGGCCAGTTTTATGGTTCGGTCAATGAGATACGTCGAGCAGAACCAGGAGGAGACTGTGATCCCCGGGTCGGTAGAACGTGCGGACCTGAGCCAGGAGTTCGAGGAAGAGATCGCGGCCAATTACGACCTATACCAGAAAGCCCTCGAGGCCGGGGTGCCAAAAGAAGACGCCAGGTTTCTACTACCCATAGGCAGCAAGACCTCCCTCTACCTGAAGACGAACTTCAGGGAATATCGCCACATTATCGAGTTGAGGGGATCCGAAGAAGCACAGTGGGAAATCCGGGAGCTGGCCCTGGGGTTTCTTGACCGACTATCGGATATCGCGCCTACCGTCTTCGAGGACCTACCCGGAAGTTAAAACGGTTCTCCGAAGATTTCCCCCTTCCGGAGGGCCGTCGGACTTGAGAAAAAGTCAAGAACCCCGCCCCAAGGGATGGGGCTTGTAGAAAAGCACTTTAACTAAGCACATTGGTCTTTTACAGAAGAAGACCCAGCAGTCAATCGAGCCCAATGTTTTACTAAACCCTGGATAAGAAGCATCCACTCAAATCATGACCAGGTATTCTCAAGGAACCTGTCCTCGATTGACTGCTGGACAAAAACCAGCCGATTCCTCCCCGGAGCAAGCTCCG
>CAYZUF010000008.1:0-18800 GCA_964481645.1 uncultured Thermotogae bacterium | reverse complement strand
CAACCTACCTGGCTCACAGGTTGATTGCCGGTGACGCCGAAGGAAATATAGGCGAAACGGTCGACGTCGGCGACCAGGGAGAAAGGGAGATCGTGGAAGGTTCCGACGACGGCAAGGTCGTAGTCCTGGGTCGTCCTTTCGTGTTTGATCAGGAAAATATCGAAGAGTGGTACGAAGTATTCTAGTCTAGCCAATAGAGCCCCTTATCCGCCCTCGGGTCCGGATAAGGGGCTGTTTTTTCTTACAGGGGGGTTCGCCGTTGTCCGATTACATACTGGAAATGGAAGGGATAGTTAAAACCTTCCCCGGGGTTACCGCTCTTGATGGAGTCGATTTTAAACTCAGACCGGGGGAAGTTCACGGTTTGATAGGTGAAAACGGAGCCGGGAAGTCCACGTTAATTAAGGTCATCACGGGAGTACATCAACCGGACGAGGGTAAAATGAAGCTGGACGGGGAGACGATCGATTTCAGCAATCCCCGTGAGGCCCAGAGGCACGGAATTGCTACGATATATCAGGATCCCACGGCGTTCCCCGATCTGACCGTTATGGAGAACGTCTTCATGGGGCACCACGAATACGGCGGAGTCTCTCGCCGAATTAAATGGGACGAGATGTACGACCGGACCGAAGATATCTTAACTTCGCTGGACCTGGAAATCGATCCGGCGACTCGCATCGTGGAGCTGGACTCGGCCGAAAGGCAACTGGTAGAAATCGCCAAAGCTCTGTCCTTCGACTCCCGAATTTTGATCATGGATGAACCCACCTCTTCCTTAACCCCTCAGGAGATCGATCAGTTGTTCAAGATCATCCGGCGGGTTCAGGACTCCGGAGGAACCATCCTCTTCATATCCCATAAGCTGGAGGAGGTATTTGAGATTACCGATAGGTTGACGGTCCTTCGGGATGGAGAACAGGTTGGCACTTCGGTTACCCAGGACCTCACTGAAGACGAAGTGATCCACATGATGGTGGGGCGCGATTTGAGTGAGTTATTTGCGGAAGAGGAGGAACGGACCCGGAGAGAACCCGGCGAGGTAAAATTGAGCGTTCGAAACCTCAGCCGGTAAGGTGAGTTCTCGGAGGTTAGTTTCGACGTTCACGACGGGGAAATCGTCGGCCTGGCAGGCCTCGTGGGTGCGGGTCGGACGGAAGTTGCGGAGGCGGTCTTCGGGTTGAGGTCGATCGACGACGGGGAAATATCCCTGGCGGGGAGTGATGCCAGTATAACGGCCCCCGAGGACGCGCTGGAGAGCGGAATTGCCTATCTCCCGGAAGATAGACAGGAGAACGGCGTAGTCTCCGAGATGAGCCTCATCGAGAACGTGACTTTGCCCATCCTGGGAAGGTTGTCCCCCGGTGGTTTCCTGGATACGGATAAGGAGAGGGAAGTGACGGAAGAATACGTGGACCTGCTTGACATCAAGACGGCGGGGCTCTGGCAGAAAGCAAAACAACTGTCGGGAGGCAATCAGCAGAAGGTCGTTATCGCCAAGTGGCTGGCCACCGATCCCCAGGTATTGATACTGGACGAACCTACCAAGGGGATCGACGTCAACACCAAAGCCTCCGTCCACCGACTGATGCACGAATTGGCGGATGAGGGTCTGGCAATCCTGATGATCTCCTCGGAATTACCGGAGATACTGGGTATGTCCGACCGAATTCTGGTAATGCACGAGGGGGAAATTACCGCGGAGTTAAGCGCCGAGGAGGCGGATCAGGAAACGATCATGGCTGCTGCTATCGGCCAGGGGGTTTCGTCCGGGGCTCAATGAGAGAAGGGAATGAACTTTCCCAGGTGATTACATGGACGCCATAGTAAAGGCGATCAAGAGACAGCAATTTGTCGGGATTAGAGAACTCGGCATCCTGGCTTTCACGGTACTGCTGGTGATTCTGGTTTCTTTTGGGAGTTCTAGTTTCCTAACTTTCGATAACTTTCAAGACATAACCCTGAATACGTGCATCCTAATAATGGTTGCTATCGGCCAGATGATGGTTATCGTGACTGCGGGAATAGACCTCTCGGTGGCTGCCGGGCTGGCGCTCTCGGGCATGATCGTGGCATTGACCGTCCGGGACTTTCCGGGGTTGTCGCCGGCCTTGGCCGTTTTGATGGGGGCAGCGGTTGGCACCCTTCTAGGGGCCCTTAACGGCCTGATAGTCTCCAAGGGTAAAGTCCCCCCTATCATTACCACTCTGGGGACCATGTCCGTCTATCGGGGCTTGGCCTTTGTGGTAAGTGGGGGAGCGTGGGTCAGTGCTAACGAGATGCCTCTGGGTTTCAAGAACATAGCCCGAGGGAGTGTTTTAGGAGTTCCAAATCTGGTCATTTTCGCTGCCCTCACTTTCTTGGTCTTCTACTATTTCCTCAATCACGTAAGGACCGGCCGCGAAATATACGCAATCGGTAGCGACAAGGAGGCGGCTCGGGTCACCGGCATCGACGTGGAGAAAATCCAATTTCTCGTATTCACCCTTTCCGGTTTTTTATACGGTACTGCGGGAGTCCTCTGGGTTTCCAGATATGCTTCGGCACAAAGCAATTCCGCTTCCTCATTTATGTTACAGACCGTAGCCGCCGTGGTGGTGGGAGGGGTTAGTATCTTTGGGGGTTCGGGGAAGGTCTTTGGAGTCGTCGTTGGCGCGTTTCTGCTGGGAATCATCGACAATGCCCTCAACGTAACGGGCGTATCCCCTTTTTGGAAGTTGGCCATTCAGGGTTTGGTAATACTGCTGGCGGTGGTAGTCGACGAGGTCATGACCAGCGGGATTGAGTCGGTATTCAAGAGGGGAGAAGCATGAGACTTTTCGATTCTATCACGAGTAAATTCCGGCTTAGTGCTATCGTGGATAGGTGGGAATACGTACTTGCTTTTCTGTTAGTCCTAGTTGTCGTGCTGTTTTCCCTCGTCTGTCCCTACTTCTTAAGCATAAACAATCTATTCTACATGACCTTAAACTTCACGGAAATGGGACTTATTGCCCTACCCATGGCCTTTATAATCATCACCGGGAATATCGACCTCTCCGTCGCCTCCAATATGGCAATGTCCGCGGCCGTTCTAGCTTTAACGTATCAGGCGGGAATAAGCATCTGGCTAGCCGTACTGTTCTGTCTGGCCGTGGGGCTTCTCGGAGGACTCTTTAACGGGTTGATCATCACCAGGTTCGAGATCCCCGCTATCGTGGTAACCGTGGGTACTTACTCCATGTACCGGGGTATTGCCTACGTCCTCCTTCGAGACCAGACCATTACCGGATATCCGGCCGGGTTTTCCGTTCTGGGGCGGGGTACCTTTGGAGGGCTGTCGGTTCCCTATCAACTGGTAATCTTTGCTATTTTGGCGGTGATCTTCTGGCTGGTTCTCCACAAGACTTCGTTTGGCAGACGCCTCTACGCGATTGGAAACAACGAGGGAGCAGCCCGTTATTCCGGAGTTTCAGTGGATAGAATAAAGGTTATCATTTTCACCCTCTCCGGGTTAATGTCCTCCTTTGCCGCTTTTCTGCTTACTTCTCGAGTTGGAAGTACCAGGCCGGATATAGCTTCGGGCTACGAGCTGGAGATTATCACGGCCGTAGTTTTGGGTGGAGTGAGTATAATGGGAGGGTCCGGTAAAATTTCGGGCGTCGTCCTGGCATTATTTCTGATTGGAACGCTTCGCTACGGTATGAACTTGATGCTGATTCCCAGCCAGGTGCTGACGATCGTCGTCGGGAGCCTGCTGATAATGTCGATTTTGGCGACGAATCTCATCCAGCGCTTTTCCGGGGCTTGAAGCGGGTAAGCTGGAATTGGGTTCTCGTAATTGGGGATTGGTGTCTGCGAGGATAGTTTAAACTTCGAGTGGGGGGAGAGATGACTGACAGTACTCCTGGGGCAAAGAGGTGGTTCTTTCCGGACGGTTACCTGCCGGAGCCGGACGACAGCCCGGTTGGCCCGAGCCACGAGACCATCTCCATAATGAATACTTCGGAAGAAAAGGCGACGGTCCAGGTGACCGTATACTTCGAGGAGCAGGAACCGATTGAAGGTATTGAACTCGAGGTGGGGGCAAGAAGGGACCTCCACGTAAGGCTCGATCAGTTTGAGAAGTACGGGGGAATAGAGATACCAAGAGGAACTCCTTATGGGCTGCAGATTAGCAGTAACATAGAGGTTATATGCCAGCTTTCCCGGATGGATACCCGGAGCGGCAGCCTCTCCTTATTTACGACCGCGGGTTACCACGAGGAGTAATTCCGTTTTGGGGCTCGCAACGTAAACGTAATTTATTCTTACATAAAGGTGAGCTTATATGAAAGCGTGGATGGGTAAGAATTTAACTGTAGATTTAGACCGAGAAAAGGTGACTATCAACGAAACTGACCAGGAGATGGCCCGGAAGTTCCTCGGAGGTCGGGGGTTCGGAACAACAATCCTTTTTGAGGCACTGGAGCCTGGGGTGGATCCCCTTTCCGAAGAGAACCTAATAGTACTGGCAGTAGGACCGCTGACCGGTGCACCCGCCCCGACTCCGGGAAGATTTAGTGCTTCAACCAAATCACCGCTGACGGGAACCATCACGGATTCCAACTGTGGTGGTGATTGGGGACCGGAATTTAAACGTACTGGCTACGATTACCTCGTCCTAAAAGGGAGTTCATCGGCCCCAGTATACCTGAAAATAGCGGACGGGGAGGTCGAAATTGAAGAAGCCAGTGATTTATGGGGAAAGAAAACCTCAGAGACCACGGAAATCCTGGAAGAGAGGCACGGTGACGGTGTCACAGTATTAACCATCGGACCTGCCGGGGAGAACCAGGTTCGCTACTCCACAGCGATGACCGGTCATAGTGCCCTGGGGAGGGGCGGACTGGGGGCCGTTTTTGGAAGTAAAAACGTGAAAGCCGTAGTGGTTGAAGGAAGTAAGAAGGTCGATTACGCCGACCGGGACAGGCTCAAGTTCGTCAATAAGGAAGCGGCCCGCAATATCAATCAAAGCCCGATAACTTCCCGAGCGTATCCTCAGTTCGGTACTGCCGTCCTGATGAACGTGATAAACGAGGCCGGAATGCTTCCCAAGAACAATTACCGTAATGCCGAAATACTGGATGAAGTAGAGGGCGTTTCCGGCGAAGCTATAAGTGAGGAAATACTGGACGGACAGACCGGGTGCTGGGGCTGTATGATCCGCTGTAAACGTGACACTTCTCTCTCCGACGCCTCAGGGGAAGGGCCGGAATACGAAACCGACTGGGCCCTGGGACCAAATTGTGGTAACTACGACCTGAAGAACGTCACTCGGGCAAACTATCTCTGTAACGAATACGGGCTGGATACGATCTCAGCCGGGGCTACGATAGCCTCCTCCATGGAACTGAGCGAAAAAGGGGTAGTGGACTGGGGGATCGAGTTCGGCGATTCCGAGGAGGTCACGAACCTAGTAGAAAAGATCGCAACCAGGACCGGTATCGGTGACAAACTGGCTGAGGGTTCGGCGAGGCTGACGAAAGAATTCGACCACCCGGAATTGTCCATGAACGTCAAGGGCCAGGAGCTGCCCGCCTACGATCCCAGAGGAGCACAGGGCCAGGGTCTCTGTTACGCTACGTCCAATAGAGGTGCCTGTCATCTCCGAGGTGGCTTTCTTGTCGGGCCGGAGATACTGGGAGCCCCGGAGATGATCAACCGCTTCGGTCATACGGGAAAGGCAAGTCTGGCCATGGAAGAACAGGATGTCGGCGCGGTCTACGATTCTCTGACTATCTGCAGGTTCTCCCATTACGCGGTCTCCAATCAGATGATCGCGAGGCTCTTATCCGCAGCAACTGGAGAGGAGATCGATACCGGAAGACTGATCCAAATTGGGGAACGAATTCATAACCTGGAAAGGCTGTTTAATCTGAGGGAAGGGTTCAGTCGGGAGGACGATACCTTGCCGGATAGGTTACTCTCCGAGCCCTTGAAGTCGGGTCCAGCGGAGGGTAAAGTGGTCAAACTCGAACCGATGCTGGAAGAGTACTACGAAACCAGAGGGTGGGACCAAGCCGGAAAACCGACGGAGAAAAAAGCTAAAGAACTCGGCCTGGAGGATGAATATGAGCAAGTATAAAGCCGATGACGTTATAGAGAGATTTCAGCACGTGGGTAGCGCCCTCTATCGGAGAGGTCTGGAGAATTCTCACAGTGGGAACCTGAGTGTAAAGGTCGGGGACCGCTTGCTGATCACCCGCAGAGGATCGCAGCTCGGCTTTCTGGAGAAAGAAGATATAGTGGAAACTGGCCTGGAAAAGGACGACAGCGGGATCGCCCTTGCTTCTTCGGAGGTAGGAGTTCATAGAGCTATCTACAAGAATACGAGCGCGCTTGCCGTCGTTCACAGTCACCAGATAGCCGCGACCGCCCTAACTTTTCTCCAGGATGAAATCGTTCCCATCGACGTTGAAGCGGGATACATATTACGGAAAGTGCCAGTTGTCAACGTCGAGGAAGGCTCGGGTTCGGAGGAGATGGAAGAAAAGATACCGGGGGCACTCAAGGATTACCAGATCATGATGCTCAAAGGCCACGGATCTTTCGCAATTGGAGACCATCTCGAGGAGGCCTGGCACTATACTGAAACCCTGCAGAATGCCGCGAAGATAATTTCCATGGTAAAAATGATGGGCGGGGATATCGAGAAACTCGAGCAGAGGGATTTCGATTCGTGGTAACCGATTTCAGTTACACGGGGCCAATGCCTTATGGCGATCTAAAATTTTATAACTGGAGTGTCTGAAAGGATGGCAAGCTCTAATATTATCTCAATAGATCTGGGAGCGAATAGCGGAAGGGCGATTGTGGCCAGATTTACCGGGGATCGGATAGAGATCGACGAACTCCATCGCTTCCCCAATGGCCCCGTAACCGTCCACGGCAGACTGTACTGGGACGTTCTCGGGGCTTTCAAGGAGATGAAGGAGAGCCTTCGGAAATACGCCAACGAATACGACGACGAGCCCCTTTCTCTGGGCATAGATACCTGGGGGGTGGACTACGGGCTATTTGACGAAAACGGCCGCTTGTTGCGTAATCCAGTGCATTACCGGGACTCAAGAACTGAGGGTGCGATGGACGAGGCGTTTGAGGTAGTTCCCCGGAAGGAAATCTTCGAGGAAACAGGGATACAGTTCATGGAATTGAATACCCTTTATCAGTTATTCGCCCAAAAGAAAGAGAACCCGGAAAGTCTGCGGGCGGCGGATAGTTTGCTCATGATGTCCGATCTATTCAATTATTTCTTGACCGGGGAGATGGCCACGGAGTTTAGCCTGGCCACGACTTCGCAACTTTACGACCCCGTTGAAAAAGAGTGGGCAAAGGAACTCTACGAGGAGTTTGGTTTTCCGCTAGAGATTATGAGGGATGTCGTAAAGCCGGGCACCAGGATCGGACGCCTTACCGAGGAAATAGCTGAGGACGTCGCACTGGAAAGGATTCCGGTCATTGCTCCCGCGACCCACGATACGGCCTCGGCCGTAGCGGCCATACCGGCGAAAGGCGATGACTGGGCCTTTATCAGCTCCGGTACCTGGTCCCTGATGGGTAAGGAAATAGAAGATCCGGTTATAAACGACGATGTCCTGGAAGCCAACTTCACTAACGAAGGTGGCGTAGCCGGTACGTATCGTTTTCTCCGGAACCTCACGGGGCTATGGATAATTCAGGAGTGCAAGCGAGAGTGGGAGAAGAAAGGTGAAGCGTACTCCTACTCCGAATTAACCCGGATGGCGAGAGAAGCAGAACCTTTCGTCTCTTTTGTAGACACGGACCACCAGGACTTTCTCTCCCCAGGTGATATGCCGAAGAAGTTACGAGATTTCTGTGATCGGACCGGCCAACAGGTACCCGGGGAGAAGGCCCAGCTGATAAGGGTTGTTCTGGAGAGCCTGGCCCTCAATTACAATTACATAATGGAAAAACTGGAATCTCTGCTGGATAAAAGGATAGAAACTGCTCACATCGTGGGAGGAGGGGTTCGGAACCAGTTGCTGTCTCAATTTAGCGCAAATGCCCTCAATAAAGAGGTAATAACTAGACCTGCGGAAGCTACGGCGATCGGCAACGCACTGGTTCAAGCTATAGAACTCGGGGAGATCGAGTCGCTGGATGAAGGGCGGCGCATGGTCAAGAATTACGTAGATCTGGAGACTTATACTCCGGAAGAGCCGGAGGTGTGGAAAGAATCCTACGAAGAGTTCCTGCAGTACAAGGATCTGAAATAATCGAGGTGTCCTATGTTTAAAGTACTCTGTTACGGAGACTCCAACACCTGGGGGTGCAAGCCGGGAACAGAGAACCGTTATTCAAAGGAGAACCGGTGGCCCGGGGTACTGGAGGCGGAGCTGAAGGAGGACTATTCCGTGGTCGAAGAGGGCTTGAACGGTAGAACCACCGTATGGGAGGATCCCATCGAGGGCCACAAGAGCGGCAAGGAATACCTCGTCCCCTGTCTTGAAACGCACAAGCCGATCGATTTAATTGTCATTATGCTGGGGACCAACGATTTGAAGGCCCGTTTTTCGGTTACCGGCTACGACGTCGCGGAAGGAGCCGGAACCCTGGCTGAGATGGTGGCAAAGAGCGAGACGGGAAAAGGGGAAGGGGCTCCAGAAGTCCTCTTGATAGCGCCGCCGCCGATTGCCGAACTCTCGGAGTACGAGGATTGCCTTCGCGGTGCCCGGGAGAAGTCGAGAAAGTTATCGGAGGAGTTCAAAAGAGTCTCATCTGAACTGGGATGTCATTTTCTGGACGCTGGAGAGTATATTAGTTCCAGCAATAAGGACGGCGTTCATCTCGAGAAAAGTGAACAGCGAAAGCTCGGTCAGGCTATCGCGGCTAAAGTGAGGGAAATAAGAGCGGGATAGCCCACGTTTTCACGTTGACGGTTGCCTGTTTTAGTCTTCACCCAAACGATTTTAGCCCGAGGTGTTATCATGATGAGCGAACTATGGCAAGATAAGTACGAGATACTACGGGACGAGCTCCAGCAAAAGGGGATTGACGTGGAGAGAGTCAAGGAATCGGTAAAGCAGCTAAAGGTTGAGACCCCTTCCTGGGGATACAGCGATGCGGGGACCAGGTTTGCCACTTTCGAAGAACCGTACGCTGCGGGTAATACCGAAGAGCGGTTGGAAGACGCGGCAAAAGTACACGAACTTACCGGTGGCTGTCCTTCAGTAGCAATACATATTCCCTGGGATGAAGTCTCAGATTACGCTGAGTTACGGGACAGAGCTGACGACCTGGGGGTAGAGATAGGGGCGGTAAACCCAAACCTGTTCGAGGATTACGATTACAAGTTCGGCAGCCTGGCCAATCCGAAGGAGTCGGTAAGGGAAAAAGCGCTAGATCACGTCTTTCATTGCATTGATATCATGGAAGAAGTCAATTCCGATGTCCTGAGTTTATGGCTGGCGGACGGAACGAATTACCCCGGTCAGGACGATTTCAGGGAGAGGAAGAGGCGGCTGGAGAATTCTTTTTCCCGAATATACGAGGAACTCCCCGATGAGGCCAGGATGTTGCTCGAGTACAAGCCGTTCGAACCGGCCTTCTATCATACGGATATCGCCGACTGGGGCATGTCGCTCAATTACTGTAACAAGCTGGGCAAGAAGGCCAAAGTTCTCGTCGATACCGGTCACCATTTGAAGGGGACAAATATAGAGCATATAGTCTCTTTTTTAATTGACGAAGGAGCGCTCGGAGGATTTCACTTTAATAACAAGAAGTACGCCGACGACGACCTGACGACCGGCTCGATCAACCCCTACGAGATCTTTCTCATCTTCCAGGAGATCGTCAAAGCTGAAACCGACCCGGAGATCGACAGGCTGGATATCTCCTATATGGTGGATCAGATGCATATCATCAAAAACAAGCTCGAAGCGATGATACAGACCGTGAACACCGTTCAGAAACTGTACGCAAAGGCTTTGATCGTGAACCAAGCGTCTCTCGAAGAGGAACAAAGGAAGACGAATCCGGTCCAGACCGAAGAGATTCTAAAAGAGGCCTACGAAACGGACGTAAGGCCCTTAATCAAGAAAGTAATGGTGGAGGAGGGTAGATCTCCCCATCCGCTCAAAGCCTTCCGGGAAAGCGGCTATATGGAGAAAATCACCGAGGAACGCTCCTAAGGCGGGGACTTCCAAGGAGGAAAACACATTGGATGTCGAGCTACCTTACGGACGGGATAAGCTGGAGTTAGAGTTTCCCGAGGAAGAGAAGGTATATCTCGGCGAAACTTCGGAGATTGAGTCCGCGGACCACCCGGGGAAGGCGGTTCTGGAAGCTCTCGACGGACCGATAGGTTCGAAACCTATTGAGGAAATCGTCAGGGATAGACGGAAAAATGGCAGAAAATTTACGGCTGCGATAATAATTGACGACAGGACCAGGGCGTGTCCGGACGAGTTATTGGTGCCGATAATCGTCGATAGATTGACCGCTTCCGGCGTCGAACCCGAGGGTATAAAAGTGATCGTTGCAACGGGATTACACGAACCGCCGGACAGGCGCGAGGCTAAAGAGTTAGCCGGGGCAGGGGCTTTGCCGGATGGGGTGGAGTACATTGGTCATGACGCGGTAAATTCAGAGGTTCGGTCAATTGGTACCGTCTCGCAGGGTTATGAGGTCGAGATAAACAAACACGTTGCCGAAGCCGACCTGAAAGTATCAACCGGTTTTATCGAACCCCATTTCTTTGCCGGCTTTTCCGGTGGCCGGAAGAGCATTTTGCCCGGAGTGGCCTCCAGATCCTCGATACTTGCCAACCACTCCTACGGAAATATTGGGGACCAGAGCGCGAGCACGGGAATATTGCCGGGAAACCCTGTACACGAGGGAGCGGACGAAGCGGCTGACCTGGCTGGGCTGGATTTCGTTTTAAACGTAGTCCTTAATAAGTAGCAGGAAATCGTTGCCGCAGTCGCCGGGGACTTTCGGGAAGCTTTTATGGAGGGAGTTGGCCGGGCTCTGGACGTATCCAGCATTGAGCTGGAAAAAAGCTATGATGCAGTTTTTACAACCAATAGCGGTTACCCTCTGGACCAAGATCTTTATCAAACTGTCAAGGGAACCTATACCGCCTCTCTCGTAGCCAAACCGGGGGCCCCGATAATTATTGCTTCCGAGTGTTCGGGGGGTCTTGGTCCCGAGAATTTTTACACTCTGGGCAGGGATAACAGTGATCCAGCCGCCGTACTGGATTATATAGAGAAGAATGGCCCGGTCATTGCCCAGTGGGAAAATCAGGTGTTGTGTCATGTACTGGAAAACCACGAGGTATTTCTAAAATCTTCGTTGCCGGCCGAGAAAGTTAGAGACATGATGTTGAACCCGGTACAGGACCTTCAGAACTTCCTCTTTGAATTGTTGACCGATCTCGGAGAGGGTGAAGAGTTGCTGGTAATTCCGGAAGGTCCGTTTTCTCTACCCTACGTTAGAGGTTCAGAGCTGGAATCGAAAATCTCTGAATACAAGGAGTGATTTCGTGCCAGAGCCGACTTGGATCGTCCTGATAAAACAGGTCCCGGATATGGACGAGGTGGAATTCGATTACGAAGAGGGAAGGGTCGATAGATCCTCCGCCCCGCTGGAGCCCAACCCATTTGATCTCAACGCACTGGAAGAAGCCGTTAAGTACAAAGAGGAGCTCGGTGGAGAAGTGGTAGCGATCAGCATGGGCCCCAAACAGGCGAAGTCGACGCTAAAGGATGCCATAGCTCGCGGAGCCGACGAGGGGATCCTGCTTCACGGCAGGGAATTTGCGGGTTCCGATACCTGGGCGACTTCTCTTGCCCTGGGTCATGCTATAGAAAACGTCGGGGATTACGATCTCATTTTCGCCGGCGAGAAAACGGTTGACGGCGACACTGGCCAGGTGGGACCGGAAGTCGCCGAATATCTTGATATCCCCCATATTGCGTTTGTTTCCGACGTGAAAAAAAGAGGCGAAAAGGAGATCCGGGTGGAATCGGAAAGCTGGGGCGCGACATATCACAAGTCGATGAACCTACCTGGCTTGATAACCCTCACCAAGGACGTAAATGAACCCCGACTCCCCTCCTTCAAGGACAAACAGAAGGCAAGGAAGGCGGAGGTAATTACCTGGGGCGTCGATGATATATCGGTCGATCCCGATAACCTGGGGATAACCGGCTCCCCCACGAGGGTGGCGAACATGGAAGTACCGCCGCCAGAGAAAAGAGAATCACTCCTTCTGCGGGAGGATCCGGGCAGCGCGGTAAATCAACTGCTCGAGAAGATGGATCTGGGGAGGAGTAATTAAATGAGCCAAGTAATGGTATTTGCGGAGAGCAACGGAGAGAGGATCCACCCCGTGACCTACGAATTGCTGGGGAAAGGCAGGGAACTTGCCGATAAACTTGGTGGAGAATTAACCGCCGCTTTGCTTTCGGGAAACGTCCTCCCTGCCGACGAGTTGATCGAGCGGGGAGCGGACGAGGTATATTGCGGGACGGAGGAAGTCCTGGCCGATCCAATCGAGACCAATTACAAACGGGCCCTGCTTCAGGTAATCGGGGAAGTGGGTCCGGAGGTAATACTAATCGGGGCCACCAACTTCGGCCGCTCCCTGGCACCGAGGGTCGCGATGGCCCTTGGTACTAGCTTAACTGCCGATTGTACCGGGCTGGATATTGACGAGGAGAAAAACTTCGTCCAGATTCGCCCCGCCTTTAGCGGCAACATTTTAGCTCACATCACCTCCAGAACTTCACCCCAGCTTGCTACCGTTCGCTACAAAGAATTTCCCGAAGCAACCCGGGAAGAGGAGAGGGAGGGTGAGGTAAAAGAAGTGGATCTTTCTCTGGCGGAAGAGGATTTCGGTGAGGTTAAGATACTTGAAGAAGAGTGGGGAAAGAAGGTGAACCTTGAAGACGCAGAAGTAGTTGTGGCCGGAGGACGGGGTTTGAAGAAGGAGGAAGATCTGGAGTTGATCGGAGATCTGGCCTCGGCTTTCAGCGGAAAAGTGGGAGCCAGCAGACCTCTGGTTGACGATGGCTGGATAGGACGAGCACACCAGGTTGGCTACAGCGGTAGACGAGTAAAACCCAAGATTTACTTCGCCTGTGGAATATCCGGTCAGTCGCAGCACCTCGCCGGAATGAAGGACTCCGATACTATTATCGCCATAAATAACGACCCTTCCGCTCCCATCTTCGAATACGCGGATTACGGAATAGTGGGAGATCTTTACGAAATAATACCGGAATTGATCAGACAACTGGAGGAGGAATAGTGATGAGAGACGAGATAAGTGAAAAGTTAACCTCTATTATCGGGGAAGATTGGGTAATTGAGGATTTCGAAAAAATCGAAGGTTACCTCTACGACGAAACCCCAAGGCCCGCTTCGCCGAAAGCCACTGAAGACGTTATAGTGGTAAAGCCGGAAAATAGCGGCGCGATTTCCAAAGTCATGAAGCTCGCCAACGAAGAAGAAGTACCGGTAATCCCCCGAGGAGCGGGGACGGGCCTTTGCGGTGCTGCGATTCCCACCGAACCCAGCATTATCCTGTCCCTGGAGAGATTGAATGAGATAATCGATCTCGACGAGGACAACCTGATGGTCACCTGCGAGGCGGGAGTCCCACTAGAAAGCCTGTTCGAAGCGGTAGACGAGACGGATCACCTCTTCTTCCCGCCCCACCCCGGTGACGAAGGCGCTCAGGTAGGAGGATTGGTCGTGGAAAACGCGGGCGGTGCTCGCGCGGTTAAGTACGGGGTTATGAGGAATTACGTCAAAGGTATAAAGGTCGTATTGCCCACCGGAGAGGAAATCCAGCTGGGCGGAAAAGTACTCAAGAACAATACCGGATACGACCTGATGCACCTGTTAATGGGGAGCGAAGGTACACTGGGGATCATCACTGAGGTCACCTTAAGGCTTTATCCCGAGGCGAAGGAGAATGCCACGCTTTTGGTGCCTTTCGAAAACAGACACGATGCGATGAGCGCCGTCCCGAAGGTGCTAAAAGAGGGTCACGTCCCACTTGCCCTGGAATACGTAGAAAAGGAGCTCATCGAGGAGTCGGCCGACCATCTCGGTAAATCCTGGCCTGCCGAGGAAGGTAAAGCCTTCCTGGTCCTGATAATCACCGGCAAGGACGAGGAAGAGGTCTTCGACAAATCCGGAAACCTGGTAGAGATACTGGAAGAAAACGGAGCCCTGGAACCCCTTTTTGCCCAGAGAAGGAAGGAACAGGAATCGATACTGGATATCAGGAGCAACATCTACACGGCGCTGGAGGAAGAGACGACGGACATTCTAGACGTGACAGTTCCGCCCGCGGAGGTAGGCAATTTGATGGACGAGATAGACGATCTGGCGGAGGAATACGACACGGACATACCGGTCTACGGCCACGCCGCCGACGGCAACGTCCACCCCCACATCATGAACGTAAACGGCGAGGCTCCCGACTATTTCGAGGAGCTCAAGGACGAGATCTACCGAGCTGCCCTCGACATGGGTGGAGTCATAACCGGGGAACACGGAGTTGGCGAGACCAGATTGAAAAACCTATCAATGGCTCTCAGTGAGGAGGAGATGAACCTGATGACGGGGATAAAACGCGTCTTCGATCCTAACGGGGTCTTGAATCCGGGGAAGGCGGTGAGGTGAAGGAATCAGTCCGCCCCCGAGTGTAGTTTCAGGGCCGCCAATTTAGTTCCCGGCACGTGGACCGGGAGTACTTTTGGAGGTGTAAGCGTGACCGAAGAGTCCAACCCCGTCGTAAAAACGATGCTCAATCATAAGTCGATCCGTAATTATCGGGACCAGAGTCCCCCCGAGGAAACGGTCGAATCAATCGTCCGCGCCGGCCAGCAGGCTCCCTTTGCATCTCAGATGTACAGTATCCTGTTGCGCCGAGAGGGGGACAAACCTTTCGGAGCCCCGCTTTTATTTACGATATGCGTGGATATTCATAAGCTGGAGACGGTCATGAACGAAAGGGACTGGGAACTGGTAACTAACGATCTTTCGTTACTCCTATTCGGAGTTCAGGACGCGGCCTTAATGGCCCAAAATATGGTCGTGGCCGGGGAAAGCATGGGGCTGGGTAGCTGTTTCCTGGGTGGAGCGCCCTACTACGCGGACACAATCGTGGAAGAATACGACCTCCCGGAGAAGGTCTTCCCGCTGGTCCAGCTGGCCATGGGCTATCCGGAGGAGGAGCCCCCCACCCGTCCCCGGTATCCGCTCGATTTCGTGCTCTTCGAGGGGGAGTATCCGGAATTTGACCGCGAGCAGCTTGAGGAAGCGATGGAGAAGATGGATCAGGGGTACATTGATCAGGACTATTACGAAGATATGGACGCAAAAATTCCTCTGGAGAAGGGCGAGGAGGACGAATATACCTACGAGAATTACGGATGGACGGAACATATTTCCCGAAAGTGGGGACAGTGGTACGAGGACCCGGACGAGATACTGGCACAGCTGAAAAGATGTGGCTTTGACCTATCACCCGAAAGGGAAGTTACCATATAGTCGTCGGTCGGTCCGGCGGGAAGAGGTGTTCTCGTTAAGACCCTCTACCTGCCTTTGTCCTCGTACATCCTGGTATCTGCTTCTTTCAGGGCCGATTCGACGTCCCGGTCTTGCTCGGGAGCCCAGTGAGCTATGCCCATGGCCAGGGTAAGGGGAAAGTCAAGGAGGTCAGTTTGCTCGTTCCAGCTGGCCAGCTCGTCTTTTAGCCGGTTCACGGTGGCCTCCACTCCGCCGTCCGTCTCGGGCATCATGACCAGGAACTCGTCTCCCCCGTAGCGGATGACGGTATCGGCGCTCCTGACGTTTTCCTTGAGCAGGTTGGCCACCTCTATTAGGACCTGGTCACCCCTCTGGTGTGAGTACCGGTCGTTGATCTCTTTGAAGCGATTGATATCGGTCATCAGGAAGGCTAGAGGCCTCTCGTACCTCCTGGACTCTTCGACCTCCTTCTGGCGGGTTTCGTGGAAGTATCTTCGATTATAGAGGCCGGTCAGCGGCCGGTCAGCGGATCCCGGATTGCCTGCTGGCGGAGTTCTTCCTCCAGCCGGACCCGTTTCAGCTCCTCTCGCAGGTGATCCGCGAGTATCTCCACCAGCTCGACGTCCTGCTGGTCGAAGCTGCCCACTTTCCTGGAGATTATCCGTAAATTTCCCAATTTCCCGATTGGCGTGCTTATGAAGGCCTTGAACTCCTCGTTCGTGGGTCGGGCTTCCGGATACTCCCTCAAATCGTCTCCCCAGATGGTTTCTCCCCTTTCCACGGTCTTTCCGGTAATTCCCTCCCCGATTTTGAAGCTGGCGGTTTCGTCCGAACTTATTCCGGCGGAGTTGGCTTTGGGAACCAGATAATCTCCCTCAACGAGTGAAATGGCGCAAAGATCGAAGTTGAGCATCTTTTCGGCCGTCTCTACGGCAGTCTGGATAACTTCTTCTTCCGTATTCTGTCGCTGTAATTCGTCGACCGCGTCGTGGAGGTGTCTCAATTTATCCCGTTCTTCGTTCAGGTTTTCCTGAGCCCTCACTCTCTCTGTAATGTTCCGGTTGATGGACAGGTTTACCTGCCTTCCTTCCCGTTCGATTGGGGTCACCACTACTTCGGTCCAGTATTTGGTCCCATCCCTCCGCTTTTTCTTCTCGGTAAAGGAGACCATCTCACCTCGAACTAGCTTCTGGTCTGCCGTATCGTAGTCAATCTCGGCGGTTTGTTCTACGGCCAGATCTTCTATCAGGTTCATACCTATAAGCTCCTCTCGGGAGTAACCTGTCTGTCTTTCCGCCGAGGAGTTTACCTCGAGAATTTTCCCGTGATTCTCGTCTCCCATCTGCAGAACAAAAATGGCATCGCCGAGCTCTTCGAAGTAGCTCTGGTACCTTTCCTTGCTCTTTTTCAACTCCATCTTGCTCTCTTGCAGATTTTCTTCTGCCCTGTTTCGAATAATTAACGATCCAACCTGCTTTGTGTAAGCCTCCAGGAGCCTCTCTTTTCTCAGGGACTTGCCTTTGGGCATGATCAGCGTAAAGTCTCCCACCATCCGGTCCTCCTTCTGTATCCTTGCCAGGACCGTCTCGCCCACGGAGAAGGTTTTTTCCAGCAACCTGATGATCGATCCGGGTAGAAGCCCCTTAGTCAGCTCGGTGATGGAATCGAAGTGAATGACGGACTCTCCTTTCATCCTCTCCCACCTATCCGGGTCCGGATCCCAGGTCTTGCCCACTAAGTCCAGACCGAGTAGAGACGCAGCGTATTGGACGTCTTCCCTCGGTCCGGAGACGGCTTTTGTGGTAAAACTTCTTCCGTCTGCCTCGAAGAGGTTAAAGTAGGCGTATTTGGCCCCGGCTATCTCCAGGGCCCTATCCGTCAGTTCCTGATAATCTATTTTCCCCCGGGGTTGCTGGAGGATATAGTTGGAGGCCCTTACCATCTTCATTTCTTCCGTTACGTCAGTGAAGAAGGTTACGAAGTGATCTTGCTCCGGGGAGTAAACCTTGACTCTATACCAGCGATCCAGCTGTTCCGAGAAACGTTCGAATTCCTTGACCTTCCCGGTCCCGGCGATTTCCCCGTATTCCTGGATCCAGTCAACCTCTCCGCTTCTTATCCCGGGGAGGACCTCGGTACCCCTTCTACCGATGACCTCGGATCCTTCCAGTCCGGTCAATTCCTCGAAGGCTTGATTTACCTCAAGAAACTCGTAGTCAACCGGATTGCCCTCTTCATCGCGGATTAATTTTTGGTAACTATATCCTACCGGGGATTCTTTGATAACCGATCTGTAGAAGTCTTGACCGGTGAGTTGACCGTTTTTCAAGGTAACTTCCCTCGGTAGAGGAGAGAGAAGTACTGGTTTGTCGCTGACATGGACGTAAACACCTACTTCAGATGAATCATTATACCATTTTTTTGATTTTAGTTCAGGGTGCTCGGAGAGCGAATTTTGTCTGCGTCTTCTCTGGCTCCCCGGGATGCAGCGCCGAATTGGTTAGAGCTCCACCCCTGTTTGAGGTACTTTTGGCCCTTTTTACTCGTGGCGGGCACTAACCGGGGAACCCCCACCGGAGAAGAGTTAATCGGTATATTTGAAACCCATTGGTCTTTCCAGTAAAATAGCTGCACTTTAATTGGAAGGAGGTTTTTCCCGTGAAGAAAATAGTAATTTTGTCCTTAGCTCTTCTCTTGCTCTTCGGGGCAAGCGGGGTAGTAACGGTGGCCGGCCAAAAGGAAGTGGAAATAGACCCCAAACCTTTTGCCGAAGGTCAGCTCGAAGGGAGCGAGATGACTCCCGTGAATAACGAGCAGGTGAAGGTCACCATAGACCCGATCCACGTAATATAGCTATCCCCCCTCGCTTTCCGTCGGTTCCCCTTAAGAGCTTGGTTACCGGTAGCGAGGGTAAGGTGGAGATGAGTCCAGGGATTGCCCCATCTTGTCAAAGGCGCGGTAATTGGATTTTAACGTCTCCCCCCTAGTACTGGGCCAAGCCAGAAGGGGGGTTAAGCTTTTCCCCCTCGCTCGCCCGAAGAGGAAAGGTTCCAAAATTATCCTCGTAGCCGCTTAACCGGCGTACCTCAATTTAGCCGGATTTCCATCCCTCGTGCATCTCCCCAATGGTTTTGAAGCCGTCCGCTCCTTTTTGGTACCACCCACTCGTGGTGTAAATCTTTTCCGTGGCCTCCTCCGATATATGGGCGGGAACTACTTCTCCAACGGAGATAGTATGATCGCCCCAATCGATCGAGCCCCGTTTT
>CAYZUF010000007.1:0-19821 GCA_964481645.1 uncultured Thermotogae bacterium | reverse complement strand
TGCCCAATTTCTTCCGGCAGAGCCACCAGTCGTAGCAGTCTATCTCGCCCTTTTCCTCCTGCTCTTTCCTCCTTTCAATCATCCCTTCGCTGCCGGCGGGGGGCATTATCACGTCGTCGTTCATCAATTCGTTGTCCGGCCAGTTGGCGGGGATGGCAACTCCTTCCTTTTCCGCCGCTTGGAATCCCTTGATCATCCTTACGAACTCGTCCATGTTCCTACCCAGCTCGGCGGGATAGTACAATATTGCCCTTATCTTGGCTTCCGGGTCCACGATAAAGACCGCCCGTACCGTCGCCGTCCCTCCGGTGTGGTGAAGGAGCCCCAGCCTTTCGGCCACTTTTCCTCTACCATCGGCGATGATCGGGAATTCGATTTCCTCGTCCAGGTTATCTTTAATCCATTCGGTCCACTTCAGGTGACTGTGCACCTGGTCTATGCTCAGACCTATGAGTTCAGTATTGAGTTCTTTGAACTCCCCGTATCTCTTTTGGAAGGCATAGAATTCGGTGGTACAGACCGGGGTAAAATCTCCGGGGTGGGAGAAGAGCAGGAACCAGCTACCCTCGTACTCGTCGGTAACCTCAAGTTCCCATGGGTTGTGTTGACCTCCAGCTCCGGAAATTGGTCGCCGATCAAAGGGAAACCACTTGTTTTCTCCTTTTCTTCTTTGGACATAATTATTCTCTCCTCATAATAAGTTTTAACTAATAATACGGGATAATTAAGAATCTTCAAGGTTCATTCCGGTTCGCTGGTCGGGCGTATACCGGTCAGTTCGTATTGGGTACCCCTTACTAACTGAGCCAGTCGAGGGAACGGATAAAAACCTCGCCTGGTTAAGATCAGTTTCGAGGAACCAGAGCGCGGAAAATCCTAGGGAGCGAGCGCATATGTCTGACCGAACCAGTCCAGCAGTCAATTAGACAATTTATCAGTCGATAGCCCGAGACCTGGTTTTGTCCGTCATGGATGGGAAACGTCACCCCCTCTTCAGTCCCTAATTGACTGCTGGGCTGGTGAGGGATATTGCCATAAGGGAACGAGATTAAATCTTTCGGACGAAGATTTCCGGCAAGTGGGAGACACTCCCATAAAGGCAACCGTTTGAGCACGCGAGTCAGGAATTTCCGCGCTCTGGTTCCTCGAGAATTCTAGGTGAAAATAGAGAGGTTTTGTGGGGTTCTGAATCCCCTCGTTGGTCATTTGACTTAGAAATGGCTAAAACTTTTCACTACAATTATATTCCGGGAATGAAGATTTTGGCTATGGGTTGATTTAGCTTAGAGCGAACTTTCTCAGTGTCTCCCGGAGGAAGGAGTGACCATGGAGATCGTTACTTATCCCCAGGAAGTCTTGAGGCGTGAGGCAGAGCCGATTGAGGAAATCGACCAGGAAGTAAGGGATCTGGCCGATCGGATGACGGAAATGATGTTCAGGGCGGAAGGAGTTGGCCTGGCAGCCCCTCAGATCGGGGTCGGTAAGAAGCTAATCGTGGTGAACCTCGAGGACGATTTTCACATCTTGATCAATCCCGAGATGGTGGAGCGGAGCGAGGAGGAGGAGTCGAAGGAAGAAGGCTGTCTCTCCGTGCCCGGCCCGGAAGCTTCGGTTAGTCGATCTCAAAAGGTAGTTGTTCGGGGCACCGACCTGGAAGGGAACGAAGTCTCCTTGACTCGAGAGGGCATGGCCGCCAGGGTATTTCAACACGAGGTGGACCATATCAACGGCAAGTTGTTCATCGATCATTTGACGGAGGCCGAGCGATCCCTTGCTCTGCGGGAGTACAGGAAATCCCAGGAGGAAGGAAGCGAAGCGTAATTAAGGGGATCTCCAGCGATCGGATCCCAGTTTTCATTGTCACTTCTGGACCCGAGCTGGAGTCTCACAGAACCCCGCGAAACCCTGCCTGAGGAGTGGAGACCATGTCCGAAATTGCGCGAAGATTCGGAGAGATTAGAAGTTCTCTCCCCGATGACGTAGAGCTAGTGGTGGCCTCAAAGACCAGAAGTATTCGGGAAATAAAGGAAGTGATCGAGGCTGGTGCCCGGTACATAGGCGAAAATTATACCCATCCCGAAGCGACCGAGAAGTTCGAAAAACTGGGTCCCCTAAGAGAAGAAGTCAACTGGGAGCTAATCGGTCACCTCCAGAAGAACGACATAAACAAGGCCTTACCCGTCTTTGACAGGATTCAGACCGTGGAGTCCGTCTCCAAGGCAAAGCATATAGACAAGAGGGTGGAGAAGGCGGGCAAAGAGGTCGTACCGGTGTTGATCGAGGTCAATAGTGGCAGGGAGGAGAGCAAGTACGGGATCGAACCCGAAGAAGAGGCTCTTGGGCGGGTGGTTCGAGGGTTGAACGATCTCTCTCACCTTCGGCTGGAAGGGCTGATGACCATGGGCCCCTACAAGGGAGATCCGGAAGACGCCCGACCTTATTTCCAGGTGACCAGGGAGCTGTTCGAGACCGGAAAGAGCTACACCAGGGGGGAAGACAGGATGGAGGTGCTGTCCATGGGGATGACAAATTCCTATCGGGTGGCCGTGGAGGAGGGGGCCAATATGGTGAGAATAGGATCCGGAATATTTGGCCCCCGGCAATCGTCCTAACCCAACTGACGGGCTTCTTCTTGATAGTGTCGATCTCGTCTAATACAATCAATGTCCGATAATCGGTTTCCAAAAGGGAATAGGTTGCTAACCCGGAAAGATTTTACCCGGGTTTACGAAGAGGGAGAACGTTATTCCGGCGAATATTTCGTCTTTTACTTCCTGGAGACGGAAGGAACCGGACCGAGAATCGGTATAGTAACTCCCGGTAGCGTGGGCAAGGCTGTGGAAAGGAATCGGATCAGACGGGTTATCAGGGAGTATTTCAGGAAAAGCAAAAGCGATTTCGATAATCTGGACTTTATCGTTAAGTCCAAAAAAAAGGCGTCCGAGCTCGACAACTCCGGGCTGGCGGATAAGTTCGTAAGCGATTTTCGGCATGCCAAGAGGGTGGTGAATAATGGCCAATAACGAAGAGCGAGAGACTTTTTTTCTGACCCAGGAAGGGCACGATGCCAAGGTGGAGAAGTTGAAGAATCTTCGGCACGAGCTCTACGAAGAACTTCCGGACAAACTCAAGGAGGCCAAGGCCCACGAAGGCGATCTGAGGGAGAACAAGGAGTTTATGTTTCTACGGGAGAAGCAGGACCGGCTCCAGGCCGAGGTCAAACGGCTGGAGAACCTGCTCGACAAGGCGGAAATCATCAAACAGTCGGAAATCAGATCGGATATGGTTTCCATCGGGACCAAGGTCATCCTACAACCGGAGGAAGGGAACGGATCCGAGACGTATACGCTGGTGAGCTCGGCGGAAGTGGACTTGGAAAATAACAAGATATCCGTGGATAGTCCCATTGGGGAAGCGTTAATGGGTCACCAGCAGGGCGAGGAGGTCGTGGCCGAAACTCCGAGTGGGGATAGAAGGTACAAGATATTGGGTATTGGAGAGTGAAATTTTGTCAAACCAGGAAAACAGCGACTTCTCCGAAGATTCGAACGTCCTCCGGGAGGAAAGAAAGAAGAAGCTGACCGAATTGCGGGAGAAGGGGATAAATCCCTATCCTCATTCTTACGAGAGGACCCACGAATTGTCGGAAATCAAGGCCCGCTACCAGGGCGAAGTCGAAGCCGGTGAAGAGACCGAAGATTCGGTCAGAGTAGCCGGAAGAATAGTCGGATTCCGGGATATGGGCAAGGCCTGTTTTCTGGACCTTAAGGACGGGACCGGTGAACTACAGGGCTATACGAACCTCGATTTGCTGGGGGAAGAGAGTTACGGAATCCTAAAGGATCTGGATATAGGGGATTTCGTCGGTCTGGAGGGGATAGTTTTCGCAACTCACCGGGGTGAACTCTCCGTAAAAGTCCGAGATTTTCGCCTTCTGAGTAAGTCCCTCAGGCCGCTACCGGAGAAGTGGCACGGCCTGAAGGACGTAGAAAAACGTTACCGGCAGAGGTACCTGGATCTAATCTCGAATGAGGCCAGCAAGAAAACGTTCGTCGCTCGAAGCAAGCTGATCAGTTCATTTCGAAGACAGCTCGACGAGAAGGGTTTCCTGGAGGTCGAGACCCCCCTGATGCAGCCCGCGGCGGGGGGAGCCACCGCCGAACCTTTCGTCACCCACCATAACGCTCTGGATCAGGATTTCTACCTGAGAATAGCCCCCGAACTTTACCTGAAGAGGCTGGTTATCGGGGGGATGGAGAAGGTCTACGAACTGGGCAAGAACTTCCGTAACGAGGGGGTCTCTACCAGGCACAACCCGGAGTTTACCACCGTTGAGATATATCAGGCTTACGCCGATTACCGGGATGCCATGAAGTTGACCGAGGAGTTGATCTCCGCTAGCGCCTGGGAAGCGATAGGGACCGGCCGCCCCGAGGTAGACGGGACCGAGGTGGATCTCTCTCCCCCCTGGGAGACGATATCCATGGTTGCGGCCGTCGAGGAAGAAACGGAGATTACCGATCTAAAGGAGAGGTCGAGCCGGGAACTGGCGGAGTATCTCGAAAGCGAAGGGGTAGACTTGCCCGAAAGCGGGGAGAAAACGAAGTG
Organism: uncultured Thermotogae bacterium; assembly: GCA_964481645.1. GTDB lineage: Bacteria > Bipolaricaulota > Bipolaricaulia > M55B111 > M55B111 > JAGXLP01. The sequence continues at coordinate 15,213 of CAYZUF010000007.1, read as the reverse complement.
GGGAGAACTGGTCGAGCTCCTCTTCGAGGAGTTCGTGGAAGATAAACTCTTCCAGCCCACCTTCGTGACCGACTTTCCCACCGACGTCTCTCCTCTGGCCAAAACAAAAAGAGAAGGAGAAAGGGAATTGACCGAGCGGTTCGAGGTCTTCATCGCGGGAATTGAGGTCGGAAATGCGTTTACCGAGTTGAACGATCCGCTGGAGCAGCGATCTCGGTTTCGGGCCCAGTCGGACCAGGAGGGGAGAAAGAAGGACGAGGAGTTTCTCAGGGCCCTGGAGTACGGAATGCCGCCCACCGCGGGGATCGGACTCGGGCTGGATAGATTATTGATGGCTCTGACCGGAGCGGATTCCATCAGGGACGTTATATTATTTCCCGCCTTGAGGCGAAAGGAGTGAAACCGTGTTAATTGAAGAGAATTCCGGATACTGGAAACGGGTCCTAACCAGGCTGGATGAATTCGCCATCTGGCTGGTGAATAAGGACGAATTGGGCCTGGAGGTAGTTAGCGAAAGCTGGATGACTCAGAAGTTCTCTCGCTACCTGATAGCTGCTACTTATTTTGGTGACGGTTATCTCTGGGGACTTGCCGGGCTGGTCCTTATCCTGTTTGGAGGGCAAAAAGGTCACAATTACGTATTGATCGGCTTATCCATCAGTATCATAAATATAGCTATTTTTCGGCTGGTCAAGACCATTATGGAGAGACCCCGACCGGTGACCCTGAGTTCTCGTCCCTTAAAATATAGGATGATCGACGATTTCGCTTTTCCTTCCGGCCACGCTACAGTAGCTTTTGGAATTGCCTACCTGATTGCCTCGGCCTACCCCGGCTTTTGGTGGGCCTGGGGCGGAGCTTACGCGGCTTCCCTGGTTATCAGTATCTCCCGCATATTCGTCCGCGAGCACTACCCCTCGGACGTGATCGGTGGAGCCATTATCGGAACCCTTATTTCGGCCCTGCTCCTTCCCCTCTTTCAGGGGGTCGTATTTTAGTTTTTACTCCAGCTCGAACCCTTGCCAGAGCAGACAATTTGTCCCCGAGCAGGTCGATTACCCCCCTCGTCCTTGCCGGCGCTCGTCGGATTACACAAGTCTTCGAAGTCCAGGTCATAGATGATCAATTCCGGATGCCGCCTCCCGGGAGCTCTTTCCTTCGTGGACGAGATAAATAGGCGATGGTATTCGAGAGAAGATTCCGAACTCATTCCTCCTAATACGCCTTTGTTCATCTATCTTCCCGGAGTTAAACGGTTGCTTTGTCCGGTGTGTGGCGGTAGGGGCAGTCGGTTCTCTCACACCCCTCACAGGAGAAAAGATCCTCCGCCCCGAGGACGTTTTCCCCGAGTCCGACCACGAAGGAGTTGGCTTTTCTGGGTACCATGGTGAAAGATGAAGTCAGGTTAACCCCTATGTCCGTCGGATTCAAGTACTCGAAGATAAGTTGCTGGTTTTTAATCTCCCAGTGGCTGGCTCCGGCACCCGGCTGAAACGCCCTGGTATTGTTGAGACCCCTCTCCCGGGCGCAGGCCAGAACTTCCTCTCCCAGCCGATCCGAGGTCTCGTCCACGGCGGCGGAGCCGAGGGAATCCAGAATATTGCTCAGAGCGTAATTGCCTTCCTTCATCAATTGATCTACTTTTTCCTCCAGCGCGGCCCCGATCGTGGATACCCCAAAGGCGAGTAATTCCGCCTCCTTCAGGGGGTCCGGGAGGTCGTACCTCCTGGTCAGGTTCCGGTCCTTTTTTCCGATAGCGTAGGTCCCCCGGGGTTCGATCAGCCGGTTTCCGATTTCCAACCCGCGATCGATGTACTTTTTTACCCCGCTCCGCTCGCTGATCTTTAAGTACCTGGAAACCCTGCCTTTTTCCGGAGACAGAGTGAAATTAAATGTGACGAGTTTCGGCTTCTCTACGTAATCTACCATATTCCCCCCAGTATTTTCGTGAACTTAAAGATAGGGATTGTCCGAGTCGGATGCAACTTTTCGGCCCTGACCGCCCGAGCCGGAGCCGCCCCCCAACTCCTGTGGCGGTTCCGGTAATGGAGGCCGGCATTTCGTCCCCGGGTATGGTGACTTCAACCGGAAGTTTTAGCGGCGATCGGTTGGGAGGTCGGATTGCGCTGGAATTGGGACGGGGGGAAGGAGGGGCCGAAAAAGGGCGCGACCGGGACTTCGGGTTGCGTGGAGGGGAGTAATTCGTTATTCTAAAGAAACTGTGTTACGATAGTAAGAATCGTGTTACGACGGCCGGAGGTGAAGCAAGCCGTGGAGACGAAACGGTTTGGGGTATCGATAAGCGAGGAGCTGCTGGACCGATTTGACGGGATGATCCGAGATAGAGGGTACGACAATCGGTCCCAGGCCATTCGGGATATGATAAGGGATAGGCTGGTGGAGAGGGAGTGGGAAGAGGACGACGAGGTTATGGGGGTGGTGAGCCTATTGTACGATCACCATAAGAAAAATCTATCCGACAAGCTCACCCATCGCCAGCATCACTTTCACCACTTGATCATCTCCACCACCCATTTACACGTGGACGAGGATAACTGCCTGGAGCTGATCGCGGTGCAGGGAAAGGGCCGGGACGTGAAGCAGGTCGCGGACGAGCTTATCAGCACGAAGGGGGTCATTCACGGGAAACTGCTGGCCACGTCAACGGGCGCAGGATTGACTTAGACCAAAAGGTAATTATTATGACCGAGAACTTCAGCTGGAGACTGCTTTTGTTCCTGAGCTTAGTCCTGCTTGTTTCCTCGGTTGCCACCTGCTCCGGCGAGAACGGTTCGGTGGTTGTCGAGGACGGACTGGGCAGAACCGTCTCCGTGCCGGCAGACGTGGATGGGATAGTGGGTCTGGAAGCAGGGGCTTTGCGCTTGCTTACCTATTTGAAGGCGACCGAGGCGGTAGTCGGAGTCGAGGACTTCGAAAAGCGAGATTGCAAACGCCCTTACCGGCTTGCTCACCCAGAGCTGGCGGATCTCCCCAGCGTGGGGCCCATGCACGGCGGGGATCCGGAATTAATCGTTGCCGCCCGGCCGGATCTAATATTCTGGACCTACACCTCCCGGAAGAAGGCCAGGGATTTACAGAACAAGACGGGTATCCCCGTGGTGGGGTTGGAATACGGGGGCACCGCGGAGACGAAGCGGAATGCTCTCTATTCTACCCTGCGATTGATGGGGAAAATTCTGGATAAAGAGGAGCGGGCCGAGGAGGTTATCGCGTTTATGAAGAACGAGATCTCAACTCTCCGGGAGAATGGAGAAAATTCCCGTGGTCCCGGTCCGACCGCGTACGTAGGAGGGGTGGGACATCGGGGGATTCAGGGAATAGTCTCTACTGAACCGTCTTATCCTCCCTTCGAATTTTTAGGAGTACGCAACGCGGCGGGTGAACTGGGACTGGATCACGCCACCATCAACGAGGAGAAGCTGCTCCAGTGGGATCCGGATTACCTGTTCATCGACGAGGCGGGATTGTCCCTGGTGAAGGAAAATTTGAAGCAGCCGCAATACAGAGCCCTCTCCGCCGTGGAGTCCGGAGAAATATATCGTTTATTGCCCTACAACTATTATACGACCAACTATGGCACCGTTCTTGCCGACGCTTACTTCATCGGTAAGTTGATTTATCCAGGCCGGTTCGAGGGGGTCGATCCCGAGGCGAAGGCGGATCGGATATACGAATTTCTGGTCGGAGAACCGATTTACACGGAAATGGCGGAAATCTTTGGCGGATTCGGGAGAATCGAACTAGGTGGTTAAATCATCCTTTCCATGAGCCCTGTTGGAGAAGTAGAAGAGATCAAAGCCAGGTACAAAAGCCATTTCGGCAGGAAAACCATCTTCCTGGGGACGGTGGTCGGCCTGCTCGCGTTTCTGGCCCTCTTCTCCCTGGGGATCGGAGCGGTGAACTTTTCTTTGAGGGAGACAGTCTTGGCACTTGTAGGGAAAGGAACTCCCATGGCCCGGACCGTGATCTGGAATATCAGGGCTACCCGCGTCCTTACCGCGGTTCTCGTGGGTGCGGGCTTGGCCGTAGCCGGGGCGGCACTTCAATCCCTGCTCAGAAACCCTCTCGCTTCTCCCTACACTCTGGGAATATCCCATGCTGCCGCCTTTGGAGCGGCTTTTTCGGTGGTCGTTCTGGGTGCCGGTTCCGGAGGAGGAGCGGAGAGCGGTATCGTGATGACCAATCCGTATATTACCGCCCTGTCGGCCTTCGCCTGGTCCTTGCTGGCCGTGCTGGTGGTTGTACTGCTGGGAAAGTACAAAAATGCCTCTCCAGTGACTCTGATCCTGACCGGAATAGCCCTGGGCTCCCTCTTTACCGCGGGATACACAGTCATGCAGTACTTCGCGGATCAAACACAACTCTCCTCGATCGTTTTCTGGACCTTCGGGGACGTGGGAAGGACCAACTGGACTCAGCTGGCCGTGATTGGGGCCACGGTGCTTCCGGTGGCCCTCTACTTCATCTACCGAGGGTGGAGCTTCAGGGCGATGAGCTCCGGGGACGAGACGGCGAAGAGTCTCGGGGTCAACCCGGCTCGGTTGCGGTTGGTGGGAACCTTGTTCTCCGGTCTGGCTACGGCCCTGATGGTCTCTTTCGTGGGAATAATCGGGTTTGTCGGACTGGTGGTCCCCCATATCGTCAGGCGGTTTATTGGCGGGGAAGAGAGGTACCTGATTCCCGCCTCCTGTCTGGTAGGGAGCCTGCTGTTGCTCGGTTCGGACACGGCCGCCAGGACGGTCGTTGCCCCCGTAGTTCTGCCCGTGGGTATTCTGACCTCGTTTCTCGGAGTTCCTCTGTTTATTTATCTCGTCTTGAGGGGGAGTAGATATTGGTGATCCTGGAAGTGAACGGACTTGATTTCAGCTACGACCGGGAGCCCGTCCTTCGTCGGATCGACTTTCAACTAGATTATGGAGAGGTGTTGGGGATTGTCGGGCCCAACGGCTCCGGCAAAACGACGTTGATCAAATGTGTGAACGGCTTACTTACCCCCGAAGGGGGCGAGTTATTTCTGGGAGACCGGGACCTGTCGAAGTTGACGAGAAAGGAGAAGGCTAGAAGGATCGGCTACGTGCCCCAGGCGGAGAGTCCCGCTTTTCCGTCCACCGTCTTCGACGCGGTGCTCACCGGGAGGTCTCCGGGTAGCTCCTGGAAACCCAGCGAGGACGACCTGTCGGCCGTCTCGGAGACCCTGAGCCAGATGGAACTGGGGGAGCTGGCCCTCCGGGACGTGAAGAAACTGAGCGGAGGTCAACTGCGGAAGGTCCTGATTGCCCGGGCTTTTGTCCGGGACCCGACCCTGTTGTCTCTGGATGAACCGATGGCCAGTCTGGACCTGCGACACCAGCTGGAGGTACTGAATACCGTTAAGGACTGGCTAACGGACGAAAATGCCGCCCTGATCACTTTTCACGATTTGAACTTAGCCGCGAAGCACTGTGATAAAGTGGTAGTTTTGAAGGAGGGGGAAGTCTTCGCCCGGGGCGGGCCGGAAGTGCTGACCCCGGAGACGATCGAACCGGTTTACGGAGTGGAGGTAGAGGTAAACGAAAACCATTCCACCCGCTGGATAGAAGCAAAACGACCTTTGACCGGGAATAGAGGGTGATGAGGTTGAAGATAAATGAAATAGGTACCGTAAAAAACGAATTCGACGAGCCGAAGGATCCGGAGGCAATGAGGGATAGCCAGAGCGTGATCGAAATTTTCCCGGAATACGGGGCGGGCCTCCGCGAGATTGAGACAAATAGTTTCATTCAGGTTCTGTTTTTCTTCCACTTATCCGAAGGATACGAGCTTATTTCCCCTCGCCGGCACGGAGAGGAGCGAGGTGTATTTGCTTCCCGCAGCCCCCATAGGCCGAGTTCGATCGGTGCCACCGTAGTGGAATTGATTGACAGAGACGGTAACCGGTTAACGGTTCGGGGATTGGACGCGGTGCACGGAACCCCCGTAGTGGACATCAAGCCTTACGCTGATCCGTTCGACAGCGCATCTTTGACCGAGGAGGAGAGAAAGAAAGAGCCGAGGAGGGTAATTAATAATTTGGTTGACCGGGGAGACACGGAAGGCTTGTTGCTCGAGGCGGGAGCGCTTCACGGTCACTTTTGCCCCTTCCTCGCTCTCGGGGTAGTTGCCGCCGAGTACGCCGTCTCGGAGCTGGGAGAAGTTGCTCCGGACATGGAAGAGACCGTGGCCTTGGTTGAAACCAACAGTTGCTTCAGCGACGGGATTCAGTACGTAACTGGATGTACTTTCGGCAACAACGCCCTGGTCTACAAGGATTTCGGGAAGACCGCGGTTACGGTGGCCTCCAGGGACGGGCCGGGGATCCGTCTTTACTTGAGCAAAGAGAATCTCCTGGAGGAGGATTATCCGGAAGGGAAAGAGCTTTTCCGGAAGGTGGTGCGAGAGAGGGAGGGGACCGATGAAGAGAAGCGACGGTTGAGGGAAATATGGGCCGATATCGGTTTCGACCTGGTTACCCGGTCGGCAGAGGAACTCTTCCGGATCGAAAAGATCCGTTCTCCCGAGATCCCTGATTTTGCGCCAATTTACGAAGACGGTTTCTGTGCTGACTGTGGGGAAAAGTTCATGGCTCCGAAGGGCGTGGCTGGAAAAGGCCGGGAGCTTTGCCTGGATTGTTCCCATGAGGACTATTTGCAGCTGGATGGGTCGGGTTTAAGGAAAAGAGAGGGATAAACCCGCCACTAGAGTCAAGAACCGTCAGGAGGGGGTAGCCCCCTCCTCTTCGTGAAATAGAGAGAGCGCTTTTTCCCTCAGTTTTCTTTCCAGCTCCGGCAATTTCTCTTGTAAGGAAGGGGAAAGATTCTCTCCCAGAGAGATGTCTTCCGGGATGACCCCCATAATCAGTATCTCGTCGGGCCGTTCGCCCAGGGTTCCGGAAAGCTCTATTGCTTCCAGCAGGTTGGCATCGTGGGTACTTCTGACCGCCATGGAGTTATCTACCTCTTCCGGCCCGAAGAAAGTGAAATCCCCCGGTTCTCCCTCGCTCCTGAGTGCATCTACGATGATGGCGCCGTCCAGGTCTTTCAGGTAATGAATTATGTTCATTCCCGAAGTGCCCACATCGTGCAACTCTATTTCCTCGGGCAGCCCCCCGTCCTTGAGCCGGTTTACCAGCTCTACCCCTATCCCGTCGTCCCCTTTAAGGGGATTGCCGACTCCAAGTACGCCCAGTCTTCCCACTATCCTCCTCCTCGACTATTCGACGAACTCCACGTCCAGGTGGTGGGTCGAACAGGAGATACAGGGGTCGTAAGCCCGGACCAGCATCTCCAGGTTCAGCTCTATATCCTCTTCCTCTTTGCCCTCGTCTATGAGACTCGGGGCCAGCTTCTCCATATCTTGCTGAATATTGGCGTGGTTTTGATTGGTGGGGATGACACAATTTCCCTGCGTACAGATACCTTCCTCGTTGTAAGTGTAGTCGTGGAATAGGATACCTCGCGGTACTTCCACGGCACCAATCCCCCTGCCCGCTTCTATCTCTACCTCCGGTTCGTGGTAATCATCCTGGGGCTCCAGACCGTTTTCAAGCAGGTTGTCGATTATTTTAATCGAATCCCGGACATTGTGAACCACTTCCACCAGCTGGGCGATATTATTCATGAACGGATTATGGTTGATCGGTTTCAGCTTGAACCTTTCCGCAACCCCTTTGGCCATCGGCGATAGCTGGTCGTAATTGTTGTTTAACCGGGCCAGAGCCCCGACCATGTACGATCCCCGATTGTGGCGGGCGAACTTCGCCGTGGACTGTTGAACTACGTATTCATTGGTTAGTTCCTGGTAATCGACGACCGGAGAAATTCCTGTATCGGTGGATCTTACCTGGCCGTCGTAGAAGGCGTACTCGCCTTCGGTAGTCAGAGAGATAAATTCGGTTTCGCGCTGGAAGTCGGGCAACTTGTCTGCCTTTTCTTCACAGAGATCCGCAACCGCCATCAGGTCATTGAAGGAGTTCTTCAGTTTCTCCCTTAAACCTTTCAGTTCCTTCTCTGTGGGCAGCTTGGAAAACCCCCCGGGGATCAACCGTTGCGGGTGGGTAGTTCGTCCCCCGATCAAGTCGGACATCTCGTTGGCCAGTCTGTGTAACCTAATTACCGTTTTCAGCTCCTCCGGGTGAGAGGAGGCAAGAGGGATGACGGAACCTTCTCCCATTAGGTCGGGCAGGGCTAAATACCCGACGTGTAAGATGTGACTTTGCATGTTCTCCCCGTGGAGGACGAGTTTCCGTAACAGCTCGTCCTGCTCGGAAATCTCAACCCCCATCGCGGCTTCGGTCGCCTTGAGAGAGGCCAGGGTGTGGCCGATTGAGCAGATCCCGCAGATCCTGGAGGTAATGTGATGGAGCTCCTTCCAGCTATGGTCCACGACCATGGACTCGAAGTAACGAGGAGTCTCTATTACTTGCCACTCGCACTTCTCGATCTGTCCGTCGTTTGCGTTGACCTTGATGTTGCCGTGTCCTTCCACTCGGGTAAGATATTCGACGTCGACATTTATCTTTTCGTCACTCATTTTTAAGTTCCTCCCGTTGCCAGCCAAAGTAGAGGTTGAACTTGTTTATTACTTCTTCTACGGTAAGTCCGTATTTATCCAGTACTTTTTTGTGGGCGTTCTGATTGGGATTGTCAACTAACCCTCTGCAGCCCCAGCAGGTGGTTCCTTCGTTGATACACTTGGCGTCGCAGCCGGCCCGAGTTACGGGTCCGAGGCAAAACGGTCCCTGATCGGCTTTCGGTTCTCCGGGGGTCTGGACTTCCCTCCTGGCAGGGGTGATATTACCCTCTCCCCCGTCCCGAGCGAAGACGCAGACGTTCTCATTCATTTTGCATTCGACACAGACCGGGTAGGTGGGAATTTTGGGCTCTTTTCCCTGGACGAGAGATTCTACCACGTGGACGAATTCGTCCCTGTCTATCGGGCAACCGTATACGTAGTGATCCACGTCCACTACGGGATCAGCTGCCTTAGCTTTATCCCATGCTTCGACCTTGTCCGCGTCGTCGCCGTAAACTCTATCCTCGACTATTCCCGGATCCTGAGAATTGCGGATGGAATTAATCCCCCCGATGGCCGCGCAGGACCCCAGGGCGACCACCGTATCAGCGTTCGCTCTTATTTCTTCTAGCCGTTCTGCATCGTGGTCGCAGGCGATTGACCCTTCGACAAAGGCTATATCGTAGTCGTCCGTTTTTTCGGACATGACCTCTCGGAATCTAACTACGTCGACTATTTCCAGCAGATCGAGAATTTGTTCCTCGAGATTTGCGACCTGTAACTGATCTCCCTCGCAGCCGGCAAAATCAAAGAAAGCCACTCTTGGTTTGGTCATTATATGGCCTCCTCAAAGCCTTTGACCCTGTCGTAATTAAAGACGGGGCCATCCTGACAGGCGTAGAGAACTTCTTCGGCTCCGTTTATCTGACAGTGGCCGCACTTCCCGATCCCACACTTCATCCTCCTTTCTAGCGAAAGGTAAATATGTTCGTGAGGTACCTCTTTTTTGTCCAGTTCCTGGAGAACGAATTTGTACATTACTGGAGGTCCGCAAACTACGACGTAAGTTTCTTCAAGGTCGATATCGACTCCGGGGATCAGTTCCGTAATCAACCCTATGTTACCGTCCCAGCAGACGTTGTCCGGACAGAAATCCACGGTGGCTTTGTGGTAGATATCCTGACGGCGGGCCCAGTGTTCTACTTCGTCCTCAAACATCTGCTGGCAGGGTCTCTTGCAGCCGTAGAGAATATTTATATCCTTAAATTCCCCTCTCTTATCCAGTACGTAGTTGATCAAAGATCTCAAAGGGGCTATGCCCAGCCCCCCCGCGATGAAGAGGAGGTCCTGGTCCTGGAATTCGTCGATCGGGAAACCGGATCCGAAGGGGCCTCTTATCCCTACCGTGTTTCCAATGCTTTTTTCGTGAAGGGCATTGGTTACGTTACCTACCGCCCGAACACAGAGTTCGAACGAGGGGAGAGCTCTGGTGGGTGACGAGGTCACGGATATGGGAGCCTCTCCCACCCCGGCAATGGACAGCTCTACGAATTGGCCCGGATTGTGATTTAACCTGTTACCGCTTTCCGGTTCCAGCTCGAGGAGCTTGGTATCCGTAGCTAATTCCCGCTTTCCGATAATCCTGGCCTTTTGTGGATTGTATAACGATTCTTCCGCGCTCATGAGGTATCCTCCTTCATTTGGTTGAATATTTCAACGGGGTCGGCAATATCGGGGAGACACTGTTCCGAGCACCGGCCGCAGCCGACGCAGGCTATATCCCCGAATCGATTGTACATGTATCTTCCCTTTCTCATGTACCGGTGTCGATACCTGGCTGCCTTTTCCTCACGAAAGTTCTCCTCGCCCGCCACTTCGGCAAAAGCTTCCAGCATGCAGCCGTCCCAGGTCCGCATTCTTTCCCCCTCCGACAGGGAAAGATCATTTATGTCTTTTACGTCAAAGCAGTAGCAGGTAGGGCAAACCAGGTTGCAGGTCCCGCAACTGAGGCAATCCTCCGAGTTCTCTTCCCAGAATTCGTCGTTATCGTAGTATTCTTTGAGCAAGGCAGGTAGTTCGAAAGGATCGAATGTGGGATCGGTTCTGAACTTTCTGGGTAGCTCTTCTTTAAATTCTCTTACCTGGTTCAGTTCCTCCGGGCGGATGTCTTCCACCGCACCTCCCGCTTTTTTCAGCAACTTGCTCCCCTTGGAAGATCCCACCTCAATCGCGTATCTCTCTCCTATGTCCGTCAGCATAAGATCGTAACCGCTATCGGTGGTGGCCGTCCCCATCGTGTGGGCGAATGACCAGTCGGAGACGTTGACCATATTCACTCCGACCAGAACGGACTGGCGTCGCTTCTCAAGGTAGTGTGGATCCTGGTGTGTATCTTCGAAAACCTTGTCCATTTGTTCTATTGCCACTATATCATAGGGGTGGATACCCATGATTATCCGGGGAATTACCTGATTGACGGGGGTCGTCTCCCCTTCTTCGATGTCGTATTCTATCAGCGTTTCCCTCTGGGGCATGAAGTATTTCTTTGGGGGAAGGATGGTTACGTCGTAATCCAGTCGAAGATCTTCAGCCGATTTCAGCGGATCGAAAGCGAATTTGCTGCTCTTGGACTGGACCCCCACCACCTCCCGGTCGTCATTCTCGATTAAGTCATCCACAAACTGGGTGAAATCATTTTTGTCGATTGCTTTCATATTGCCTCCTGAACCTTCTCTGGTTTTCCGATCCGAGTTGATCGAGTCTCCAGCGTATATCTCTCGTAGAGTCTGGCTTCTCGGCTACCCGGTACCTGGTATAGTACAAGGTCTCGGTTCTCCCGGATTTAGTTTCTACCTGGCTGGCTATCTCTGACCGAACTTTCTCTTGATGTTGATATAGAGCAGGTGATTACGGGTCCTCCCCTCCCGCTCCTGGGTTGAGTGATGGCCCACTCCTCGGGCCGCTCCCCCTCGAAGGAGCGTACGTGAAGGTACTCACTTTCATTATAAGGTAAGGCATGGTATCTTCGTTTTCAAGAGACAAGGGACGGGGAAGGGTACCGATTTACGAGGAGGGGACGAGGTCGATTAAGTAAATGAACGAGTGCTGCGTGATCTCTCAACTTGTAGAGGTTAATATTCGTATATCTAGTGGTCAATGGTTTTAGACAAGTATTCGTTTGACGGCGTCCGCCGAAGAAGGACCGTACCGGACCAGGTTGTCGGTTAACATTAGAGTTCACCCCCAGCCCGCGGAAATTCCAGACTCGCGTGCTCAAACGGTTGCCTTCATGGGAGTGGAGCCTGCTTATAGGAAGTAATTTTCTGAAAGATTTACTCTCATCCCCTTATGGAAATATCCCTCTCCAGCACCTACCTGGCAATTTGGTTCTGTAAATTGATCCCCGTACAAATTTCCACCATAGACGTGCTAAAACCTGATTCAGGTACGAACTTACAGTGCCAGGTAGGTGCTGGTCGGTCAGACATGTGCGCTCGCTCCCTAGGATTTTCCGCGCGCTGGTTTGAGCAGATTTAACTGATTAGAGCAATGGAGAGAGTAGATCTTTTCGGGGTCCCGGTATCGGGTGACCCTGCCTGAGCTTCGAGTTCCCGTTCCCGTTTTTCAAGACTCCTGTTGCAAAGTCCTTTCCCGGGTGGTAAACTGATAATCGACGGGGCGGGATAGCCTATCCCACCTGAAGGCTAAGTTTTCTTTTATCAAAAATAACTTGGAGGTAAGTCCCTAGATGAGAAAAACTTCTCATGTCCTGTTAATCGGGTTAATCGTCGGATTAGTTACCCTCACCTTTGCCCATGCGGAATCCGCCAGAACTGTTACCGACGGGCTGGGCAGAGAGGTAGAGGTCGCAGGGGTACCCGAACGGATAATAACTACGATACCGGCCACCACGGAAATTGCCTTCACTCTCGGGTTAAACGAAAAGATAGTTGGGGTTTACAGCGACACCGAGTACCTCTCCTATGTACCAAAAATTCAGGCCATGGCGAAAAAAAAGGAGAAAATCGGTAGCCTCAATCTATCCTATGAAAAAATAGCTTCTCTGGAGCCCCATTTGGTTATAGCTGGCTCCGCCCAAAAGGATGATATCAGCAAGATTAAAAACGTAGTGGGGGCTCCCGTGTACGTTGCCGGGAATCAGAACGTGGAATCGGTACATAGAGCCGTCCTGGAAATTGGTTATTTGACCGGGACCTTAAGCCGGGCACAGAAGGTTGTCGGAGAGATGGTCTGGAAGGAGATTAGACTTGAAGCTGCAGTTGAGGACTTGGACGAGAAGAAAAAGGTGTTTTATCCCCTTAGCCCTCAAATGTATACCTTGGGAGATAATACTTTCGTCGGAGAAGCGTTGCAGCTGGCGGGTCTGGTCAATGTTTTCGGGGAAATCTCCGGTTACAAACAGGTCAGCCCTGAGAAAATAGTTGCAAAAAACCCCGAGTTGATACTGGGGTCAGAGGGAATGGGTCTAACCGCTGAAAAACTAAAAAACAAACCCGGGATCAAAGGTACAAAGGCCGGGAAAGAAGATAACATATTGTTTCTATCCAGCGTTGAGGCCTCTATGTTGCAACAACCGGGGACCAGAATAATTGACGGGGCGATAAATCTGTTCGAGAGGATCTATGACGCCGAGGTAAATCTTTAGTCTAGATATGGATAGCCGGAGAGCTTTAGCAGATATTTTTCTCCCGAGACATGAATAGGGCGAAACCGAAGGTAACTTTCTTGACCCTCTTCGCGCTCCTGGCCCTGGCCTTTCTGGTCGGCGTTGCTGTTGGTCCCGTCAGGATACCTCTTGGCAAGAGCTTGCTCATTCTAACAGACAAGCTCCCCTGGCTGAAGATCTCCGGCCTGCCCGGTAATTTTGAAACCATAGTTTTTAACCTCAGGTTGCCGAGAGTTCTTACCGGTCTCCTGGTCGGGAGTTCACTGGCTATATCCGGGACCGTGATGCAGGGGATTTTCCGGAATCCGCTGGCAACACCTTACATCCTGGGGGTGGCCAGTGGAGGGTCCGCGGGAGCAGCTACCGTCGTGGTATTGGGCTTTACCTCGAATTACGTCCTTCCCCTGGGGGCGTTAATAGGAGCCCTTACTGCTGTTACCCTGGTTTATCGGATCAGCTGGAGCCGGGGTTCTTCGTCTTCTTATACCTTGATACTGGCTGGTGTCGCCCTGTCGTCGTTATTTTCGGCTCTTACCACCGCTCTTATCTTTATCGCCGGGCCGTATCAGCAACACAGGGTGCTATTCTGGATGATGGGGGGGCTATGGCGGTCGAGCTGGACGCTATTCAAAGTATTGCTGCCGGTGGTGACCCTGGGCACGGGGATAATCCTCGCCTGGAGCCGGGACCTGAACGCTCTGGCTCTGGGGGAGAGTGCAGCGGCCCATCTCGGGGTCAAGCCGGAGACCGTCAAGAAGACCCTTCTCGGCTTGGCCACGGCCATTACCGCCGTTTCCGTTGCCGCTGCGGGGTCGATCGGCTTCGTCGGGCTGGTCATTCCCCACATACTGAGGATGATCGTGGGGCCCGACCATCGGATTCTGTTGCCGGCGGCGGCTCTGGGTGGTGGTGTCTTCTTGATCTATACCGACGTGATGGCCAAGACCATCATGCAGCCGGTGGAGATGCCCGTGGGGGTCATTACGGCTTTCTTTGGTGCGCCTTTCTTTCTCTACCTGTTGAGGAAGAAGATAGTGGGAGGTAGGATGAGATGAAAGTTCAGGTCGACGGTTTGAGTTTTGCCTACAACGGGAAGAAAGTGCTCGAGGGACTCCACCTTCCCGTCCGGGGTGGGGAGTTCCTGGGAGTCGTGGGGCCCAACGGATCCGGCAAAACCACGCTGCTGAAGAATATCGGCGGGCTATTGCAACCGGATGCCGGCTCGATCTACCTGGACGGTCGGCTCCTGGCCAACATTCCGATCAGGGAGATCGCTACCAAAGTAGCCGCCCTGCAGCAGGAAGCGACGGTGGGCTTTGATTTTACGGTGAGAGAGGTCGTCGAGATGGGCCGGTTTCCTCATCTGGACAGGTTCGAACGCCAGACGGATAACGACGTGCGAGCCGTAGACCGTGCTCTATCGGTAACCGATCTCCAGGATTTTTCCGATCGCTGTGTCAATCAGCTGAGCGGCGGGGAGAAACAGCGGGTCTTTCTAGCCCTAGCCCTGGCCCAGGAACCCGACCTCCTCTTGCTGGACGAGCCGACGGCAAGCCTGGACATCAACTATCAGGCCAGGATAATGGAGACCGTCCGCGACTTACAGTCCGACGGCCTCACCGTAATTGCCGCCGTACACGATTTAAACCTGGCTGCCCAGTATTCGGACCGGGTAGCTCTGTTGTCCGGAGAAAATATTAAGGTGATCGGGGAGCCTCCGGAGGTCCTGACAGAGGAAAATATTGCCGAGGTCTTCGGGGTGGAGGTGGAGGTAGAGCGCTCTAACGCCGGGAGAGGGATACATATATTTCCAAAGACCGGGGCTTTTGCGGGTTAGGAGGGTAAAATGACGGATCATGGGGAAGACGGGTCGACCGGCGGCGGGAAGATCATCGTCCATACCGGGAAAGGGAAGGGCAAGACGACCTCTGCCGTGGGTCTGATAGTCCGGGCGGGGGGTCACGGACAAAGGTCCA